>DATBSX010000322.1:0-2796 GCA_036559565.1 Steroidobacteraceae bacterium
ACGATCGCCGGCACGCCGGCGAGCAAAGCCGGCGCGAGTTTTTCAAGCATTCCCCAGACCGGGAAGTTGAACGCGTTGATGTGCACGGCAGCGCCCTCGAGCGGGACGCAGATGTGCTGGCCGACGAAGGTCCCGCCCCGGGAGAGTCCCTCGAGCGCGCCGTCGAGGTAGACGCGGCTGTTCGGCAGTTCGCGCGAACCCTTGCTCGCGAACACCAGCATGGTGCCGATGCCGCCGTCGATGTCGATCCAGGAGTCGCCCTTCGTCGCGCCGGTGCGGTGCGAGAGCTCGTAGAACTCCGGCTTGAAGTCGAGCAGGCGCTTGCCGAGCGCGCGCAGGATGGCCGCGCGCTCGTGGAAAGTCAGCGCGCGCAGGGCCGGCCCGCCGACCTCGCGCGCGTGGCGGAGCGCCCCCGCGAAGTCGAGGCCCTCGCTTGCGGAATCGGCGACGACCGCGCCGGTGCTCGCATCGCGAAGCAGGCTCGCGCGGCCCTCGCCGCTCTGCCACGCCCCGGCCAGGTAACTCTGCAGGCGCATCGCACTCTCCGGTTTCATTCGGGCAGGCGCGCCGCGCGCGCGGCCTGCCAGGCCGCGAGCGTCCCGCCTTCGTCCGCCAGCGTGACGAGGAGCCGCGCCGGCGTCCAGTATCGCTTGCCGTGCATTCCTGCGAGCCCGCGAATCGACTCCACGACCGCCGCAAGCCCCAGCGTGTCCGCATAGAACATGGGCCCGCCGCGATGGCGCGGGAAGCCGTAGCCATTGCACCAGATCACGTCGATATCCGCGGGGCTCGCCGCGATTCCCTCCTCCAGGACGCGTGCACCCTCGTTGATGAGCGCGAGGATGCAGCGGCTCACGATTTCGCCGGGCTCGATGCTGCGCTGCTTGACCTTCAGTCGCTCTGCTTCGGCGCGGATCAGCTCGATGACCTCCGGGTCCGGCGTGCGCTCACCGCCCGGCAGGTCGTAGCGATAGAAGCCGCGCCCGGTCTTCTGGCCGTAGCGGCCGAGTTCGGCCAGCCGGTCGGATACCCGGTAGAAGAGCGGGTCGTCCGGCTTCTCCTTCCATTCCTTGCGGACCTGGAAGCCGATGTCGAGGCCGGCGAGATCGCCGACCGCGTTCGGACCCATTGCCATGCCGAAATCCTGCAGGGCCTTGTCCACCGCCTCGGGTTTCGCGCCCTCGAGCATCATCAGCTCTTTCTCGCGGCCGTAGGCGTAGAGCATGCGGTTGCCGACGAAGCCGAAGGCATTGCCGACCGGAATGGCGATCTTGCCGATGCGCTTGGTGACGGCGTACGCCGTCGCGAGCGCCTCGCGTGAGGAACCGCGTCCGCGCACGACCTCGACGAGGCGCATCACGTGGGCGGGGCTGAAGAAATGCATGCCGACGACGTCGTCGGGCCGGCCCGAGGCATCGGCGATCGCATCCACGTCGAGCGTCGAGGTGTTGGTCGCGAGCACCGCGCCCGGCCGGCAGAGCTGGCCGAGCCGGCCGAACACCTCGCGCTTGACCGCGAGGTTTTCGAAAACCGCCTCGATCACGAGGTCCACGGCGCCCGCGGCGGCGAGCGTCAGCGATCCCTGCAGCCGGTCGCGCGCAGCCGCCGCGGCGTCGGCGTCGAGCCGGCCCTTGCGCTCCGACGCATCGATCGACGCGCGCGCGCGTGCGAGCCCGGCATCGAGCGCGTCCTGCTTGGCATCGATGAGCGTCACCGGAATGCCGCCGGTTGCGAGGCTGATCGCGATCCCCGAGCCCATCGTGCCGGCGCCGAGCACGGCCGCCTGGCCGACGGGCCGGGCGAGTTCCAGGTCGGGCGCCGTGGCCCGCTCCGCGAAGAAAAGGTGCCGAAGGGCGCGGGACTCGGTCGACGCCAGGCATTCCAGGAAGAGCGCGCGCGCCCGCGCGAGCGCGGCCTCGACTGGCAGCATCGCCGTCGCGGCAAGGGCTTCGACGATGCGCGGCGGCGCCGGAAGGCGCCGCGAGGCCGGCGGCAGGATGCGCAGGTATTCCTCGAATTGCGCGGGCCGCGAAGGCGGCACCGGAAGTTCCGAGACGCGCCGCAGCGGCGCCCGCGCCGCGGCGAGTTCGCGCGCCCAGGCGATCGCGCCGGCGCGCAAGTCGCCGTCCATGCGCCGGTCCACCAGGCCGAGCTCGATCGCGGGATCGATGCCGATCGGCTTGCCGGAAGCCATGAGCTCGAAGGCTGCCTGCCAGCCTGCGAGCCGCGGCAATCGCACCGTGCCGCCCGCGCCGGGCAGGAGTCCCAGGGTCACCTCCGGAAAACCGAGCTGCAGGTCGCCCGCCGCGCAGCGGTAGTGGCAGGCGAGCGCGGTCTCCGCACCGCCGCCGAGCGCAGCGCCGTGCAGCGCCGCGACCACCGGCTTGCCGCAGGACTCGAGCCGCGAGAGCACGTCGGTCAGGAGCGGCTCGAGCGGCGGCTTGTCGAATTCGCGGATGTCGGCGCCGGCGATGAAGTTTCGCCCGGCTCCCTGGAGCACGATCGCGCGCACGCCGGGATCCGCGTCGAGCGCCTCGATCGCGGCGAGGAATGCCGCGCGCACCGGGTGCGACAGGGCATTGACCGGCGGGCTGTCAAAGGTGAAGACCGCGACGTCGCCGTCGACGAAGACGGCGTCACCTGCGTTCACGCGACCCGCTCGATCGCGAGCGCAATGCCCTGCCCCACGCCAATGCACATCGTGCACAGGGCGCGGCGGCCGCCGCTGCGCTCGAGCTCGAGCGTCGCCGTGGACGCAAGGCGCGCTCCGCTCATCCCGAGCGGGTGCCCGAGCGC
>DATBSX010000323.1:0-2748 GCA_036559565.1 Steroidobacteraceae bacterium
GCTCTACGACCAAGTCGCCGAGCCCCACGCCGAGCACCGGCGGCTCGACCGGCACCAGCAAGTAGCCTCGCCAGCTGAGCAGTAAGCACGGGTCGCGTCCCCGCGCAGGCGGGGACCCGGCCCGTTCTCTTTTCTAGGCGCCCCTGAGCGAGGCCTTGTAACGCTTCGCCGCGGCCTTGAACGCGCGCATGTGGCGCGACAGCTCGACTCTCGCCCGCGCCTTGACCTTGCGGACCTGCACCTTCGCCTGCGCGAGCCTCTTCTTCGCCATCGCCTTCGCCTTCTTCTTCATCGCATCGGTTCTCTTCGACATTGCCGTCTCCCTCGTGAACGATGCGTTGATTCTAGGCGGCCTTGCGCTCCTTCGCCTCCGGCTTCAGCTCCACCTTCACCCAGCCCGACTCGCGCCGGTCGAACGCCTTGTACGCCTCGATCGCGTCCGCCAGGGGCTCGGTCTGCGTAAGGATTTCCGCCGGGTCGACGACGCCGCTCTCGACGAGGTCGACCAGCTCCGGCACGTACTTGCGCCTGCCTTGGCGAGGCTTTTCACGGCCCACTGCAGCACTTGCGACGGAGCGTCGCCCGCGCGCCACTGCTTGCCGCGCAGGTTCGCCTCGGGCTCGAGCTCCTTCAGCTCTTTGCGGAACTCGGCGCGCTGCTGCTTCGCCTCCTTCGCGGCCGGCCCGGCGCTCGGCGCCATCGCATCGAGGCCGACCGCGTCGATCGCCCGGTCCGGACCGATGCCGCCGGTCATGCGCTGCAGCACATCCACCGGGTCCTCGCGGTTGAAGTCGATGACTTCCGCGCCCTGGTCGCGCGCCATCGCGAGGCGCGAGGCGACGCAATCCACCGCGAACACGCGCCCCGCGCCGCGCAGCTTGGCGCTCGCGATCGCGAACTGGCCGACCGGGCCGCAACCGAACACCACTACCGTGTCGCCCGGCTTGATCTCGGCGATGTCCGCGCCGAAGTACGCCGTCGGGAAAATGTCCGAGAGCAGGATCGCCTGGTCGTCGGCTCACCCCGTCCGGCAGCCTCACCAGGTTCGCCGCCGCGTACGCGACGCGCGCGTACTCCGCCTGCAGCCCGTCGAAGCCGCCGCCCTCCTCGCCGCCGCCGTAGTACGGCGTCCCCGCGTGGGGCCCCTTCGGGTGCGCGACGTCGCACTGCGATTGGTAGCCGGCGCGGCAGTAAGAGCAATAGCCGCAGCAGATCGTCGAGGGCACCACCACTCGATCGCCCGGCTTGAAGTTGCGCACGTCCTTGCCGACCTCCTCGATCACCCCCACCGCCTCGTGCCCGAGGATCGTGCCCGACTCCAGACCCGACAGCGTGCCGCGGATGAAGTGCAGGTCAGTGCCGCAGATCGCGCTCGCCGTGATGCGGATCAGCGCGTCGGTCGGCTCCTTGAGCTTCGGATCGCGCACGGTCTCGAGGCGGATATCGCCGATTCCGTGGAAGACGACGGCTTTCATGGGCAGGGCTCCTTGCGGTGGGACGAAAGCCAGGCCGCCGCAAGCGCCGTGCCGGGCGCGCGCCTTTACCTCCAATTTGCAAATTGGAGGTAAAACGGGCATTCTTTCCTCCAATCCGCAGATTGGAGGTAAAGCACCATGGCGGTCCTTTTCCGCCGGCACGACCCCGCCGGCAGCGCCCGCTACCAGGAGCTGAAGCAGCTGGCGCTCTCGCAGCGGCGCATCCTCGCCGGTACCCCGGGCACCCTCAAGCAGCGCACCCAGTCCGGCAACCGCTACTGGGTGCGCGAGCACATCCGCGTCGACGGGCGCAAGACCGACGAGTACCTCGGCCCCGAGGCCTCCACGGCCGCCGCCGCCGTCGAGCGCCTCAGGTCGGAGGTCGAGCTGGCGAAGGCGCTCGCCGCCGGCTCGGCGGCGCTGCGGCTCCTCGGTTACCAGCGCATCGACCGCAAGCCGGCCGCCGTGCTCGAGGTGCTATTCAATCGCGGCCTGTTCCAGGCCGGCCTCGCTCTCGTCGGCTCGCACGCTTACGGCGCCCTGCTCAACGAGCTCGGCGTCATCGCCCCCGGCTATCGCACGCAGGATCTCGACCTGGCGCGCGCCCGGCCGCTCGCGATCGCCCTCGCCGACCCTGCGAACCTCGAGTCGCTCCTGCGCGAGACCGGCCTCGATTTCGTGCCGGTCCCCGGCATGCCTTCGCGCAAGCCGTCCGCGTCCTTCAAGCTGCCGGGGGCCGAGGCGCTCGCCGTCGACCTCCTCGTCCCCGGCGCGCGCACCGGCGAAGTGGTGGCGGTGAAGGAGCTCGGCGCCTGGGCGCAGGCGATCCCGCTGCTCGACTTCCTGATCGACGAGCCGATCCGGGCTGCCGTGCTCAGCCCCAACCAGGTGATCCCGGTCCGTGTGCCCGCCCCCGAGCGCTTTGCCCTGCACAAGCTCTTCTCGTCCCAGTCGCGCGGCTCGGCCGACCGCGACAAGGCCGGCAAGGACCTCGGCCAGGCCGCGGTGCTCTCCGCCGCTCTGGAGCAGGAGACGCCGGGAACCTTCGCCGCCGCTTTCCGCGCCATGCCGCGCAGCGGCAAGCCCGCCGTGCGGCGCGCGAGCCGCGCCGCCGCGCGCCTGCTGGACGCCCATCCCGAAGCGAAGGAAGCCCTGCTGAAAATCGCCGCCGGCTAGTAAACCACCACGCTCCGGATCGATTCGCCCTTGTGCATCAGGTCAAAGCCTTCGTTGATGCGCTCGAGCGGCAGGACATGCGTGATGAGATCGTCGA
>DATBSX010000324.1:0-3628 GCA_036559565.1 Steroidobacteraceae bacterium
GCTGTCACGGAGCCGGGATCGACCTTCCCTTCGAACGGGCAGCCGAAAGCGACCGAGACCGTGCCGACCATGCGGAAGCGGCCCTTCGCCGCCGCCGCCATTTCGGCGATGTTCTGCCACTGCTCGGCGCGGGTGCGGTTCAGGTTCTTCTGCGTGTGCGACTCGGTGGCGGAGACGAGCAGGCTGATCTCGTTCGCGCCGTAGCCGGCGTCGAGGTCGGCGAGCGCGCGCTCGACCGCCCTCACGTTGGCGCACGTGGCCTTGTAGTAAACGGATGGAGCGCGGATCAGCGTCCGGAGGAGTTCGCTCGCGTCAGCGAACTGAGGAACGACTTTCGGATTCGAGTAGGAGGTCGCCTCGACGCGCGGGAAGCCGAGCGCGGCGAAGCGCTCGACCAGCGCGCGCTTGGTCGCCGTCGGCACGAAGCCGGGCTCGTGCTGCAGCCCGTCGCGCGCGAAGCACTCGCAGAGCGTCACTTCCAGCATCGTTGACATCATCAACTAGTTTCGTTTACCTTGTCAACGAATGGCCATCCTGATCGAGCGCCGCGCAGCCGCCACCCAGGCGCAGGGCATCGAGCCCGGCTACGCGCAGACCGCGCGCCGCTGGCCGTCGCAGCCGCTCGCGCTGCGGCCGCACACGCCCTCGGAGCTTTCCGGGCCGCAGGTCCAGCGCTGCCTGCCCGAGATCCGCGGCGATCTCGCCGGCTACGGCGAAAAGCGTGCGCTCGGCCAGCTCATCCGCCTGCGCGTGCGGGTAGTGGACGAGGACGGCGCGCCGCTGCCGGGCGCGGTGGTCGAGGTCTGGCACTGCAATGCGGCGGGCAAGTACATCCATCCGAACGATTCCCACGATGCGCCGGTCGATCCCAACTTCTACGGCGCGGCGCGCCTGGTCGCGGGCGAGAACGGCCTGGTCGAGCTGCGCACCATCAAGCCGGGCGCCTATCCGGTGCCCGACACGGATGGCTGGTGGCGCCCGCCGCACGTGCATTTCTCGGTGTGGGGTCGGGTGTGGCTTTCGCGCCTGGTGACGCAGATGTTCTTTCCCGGCGACCCGCTCAACGATGCGGACGTGATCCTGAACGCGATCCGTGATCCCGAGGCGCGCGCCGGCTGCATTGCGCGGCTCGTGCCCTCCAGGACGAGCGAACTCATATACGAGTACCAGCTCGTGGTCCGCGGCCGCAAGGCGAGCCCGGGCCTGCCATGACCCGGCGGGGCGTTTCCCACCTCGTTCCCACGGCCGAGATGACCCTGGGCCCGTTCTTCCCGCGCGAGTTCGCCGAAGGCGTGAATGACCTCGCCAAGGGCGTGCTGGGAGAGGCGATCGAGATCACCGGTCGCGTGGTCGAGCTCGACGGCCGGCCGCTGGACAACTTGGTCCTCGAGATCTGGCAGGCGGACGGCGCGGGCCGCCTCGACAACCCGGACTTTCCCGGCTGGGGCAGGGCGGCGACCGATACACAGGGCAACTACCGCTTCAGGACGATCAGGCCGGGCGCGATCCCCGGGCGCGCGCCGCACATTAACTTCCTGGTCCTCTATTCCGGACTGATGCGCCAGCTCCAGACCGTGATGTTCTTCGACAGCTCGGATGACCCGGTGCTGCACTCGGTGGAGCAAACCCGCCGTAGTCGCCTTGTTGCCGTACGCATCAATGCAAATTCCTACCGCTTCGACATCCGCCTGCGAGGCGGCGATGAGACCCCATTCTTCGATGACTGAGATCAGGGATCTACTCTCCTACCGCGTGCACATGGTCGCGAACCTGCTTTCGCGCGGCGCCGAGCTGCGCTACCGGCGCGAGTTCGGCGTCAGCCTGTGGGAATGGCGCACGATCGCGCTGCTCGGCGCGGCGGACGAGGCGCTGTCGCTCGGCCATCTCGCCCACGCCGCGGGGATCGACAAGAGCCAGATGAGCCGCGTCGTGTCGGGCCTCGCCAGGCGGCGCATCGTGCTGCGCGAGGCACATCCGGGCGACGGCCGCGGGGTTCGTCTCACCCTGACCCGCGGCGGACGCAAGGCGTACGACGGGCTGATCCGCGCCGCCGCGCAGCGGGACAACGCGCTGCGCAATTGCCTCTCGGCAACGGAGAAAAACGTGTTCGAGCGCGTCCTCACCAAGCTCGCCGGCCAGGCGCGCGAGCTGATCGCGAGCGAGAAGGCGCAGAAGTGAAGACACGGATCACCGAGCTGCTCGGCATCGAGCACCCGATCTTCCAGGCCGCGATGAGCTGGGCCTCGTCGAACGCGCCCCTGGTAATCGCGGTGTCGAACGCTGGCGGCATGGGCGTGCTCGGCGCCGGCCCGATGCGTCCAGAGGATTTCAAGGCCACCTTGAAGGCGATCAAGGCGGGAACTTCAAAACCGTTCGGCGTGAACATTCCGTTGAACGGTGCGCGAGCGAAGGAGCTCCTCGACATTGCGCATGAGGAACGGATCCCTGTCATGGTCGCGTCGCAGGGCGGTCCGCGCGAGCAGCTGCCGCGCTTCCGCGCCATAGGCACCAAATGGCTCCATGTCGTCGCTTCGGTGGAGCACGCGAAGAAGGCCGAGGCTGCGGGGGTCGACGCGCTGGTTGTGGACGGCGCCGAAGCGGGCGGGCATCCGCCGCCTTCGAACGTCGGCACAATCGTCCTCGTGCGCCGCATCGTGCGCGCGACGCGACTGCCGGTGGTGGCGAGCGGCGGCGTCGCCGACGGCGCCGGCGTCGCCGCGCTGCTCGCGCTCGGCGCCGAGGCAGTGCAGCTCGGCACGCGCTTCATCGCCACGCCCGAGGCAAGCGTGCACGAGAACTACAAGCGCGCCGTGCTCGCGGCGGACGTGCACGACAGCTGCCTGGTCGGCCCGGCGTCGCTCCCGATCCGGCAGCTCAGGAACGCGTTCACGCAGAAGTTCGAATCCGCGACACCGAGTGAGCGCGAAGCGCTATTCAAGGCGTCTTCCCTGAAGAAGGCCGCTCTGGAGGGCGACGTCGAGTGGGGCAAGGTCGAAGCGGGGCAGAGCGCCGGCCTCGTCGACGACATTCTTCCGGCGGCGGAGGTCATGAAGCGCCTGGTCCAGGAGCTGGAGCAGGCGCGACGGAGGCTTGCTTCCCTATGAGCTTGCGGGTGGAAAACCGCGGTGCGGTCCGCATCCTGACGATGAACCGCCCGGAGAAGCGCAACGCACTCAATTCGGAGCTCACGCAGGCGCTGCTCGACGCGTTGCGCGCCGCCGATGCCGACGAATCGGTGGGCTGCGTGGTTCTCACCGGCGCCGGCCCGGGCTTCTGCGCGGGCGCGGATCTCTCCGAGTTCAAGGACCTGCAGCAGGCGGTGGCCGCCGAGAACCGCGCCGAGCTCACCATGCAGCTGCATCTGGTCTTTTCAAGAATACGGGTTCCGGTCGTGACTGCGATCAACGGCCACGCCATGGGCGGCGGCGCCGGGCTCGCCATCGCCGCAGACCTTGCCGTCATGGCCGACAGCGCGAAGCTCGGCTACCCCGAGCCGAAGCACGGCATCGTCGCGGCGATCGTGATGGCGAACCTGGTGCGCCAGGTCGGGCGCAAGGCGGCGTTCGAGCTGGTCGCGCTCGGCGAGCCGGTCGATGCGCAGCGGGCCTTGCAGCTCGGGATGGTGAAC
>DATBSX010000325.1:0-8234 GCA_036559565.1 Steroidobacteraceae bacterium
GGGGCCGACCTGCCGCGCAAGGCCGGCGCCGATGTCGCCGGTGCCCGAGGCGACGTCGAGCGCGGACTGGCCGGGGCGCAGCCCGGTCTGGCCGAGTGCAAAGCGTTTCCAGAGCCGATGCAGGCCGCCGGACATGAGGTCGTTCATCAGGTCGTAGTTGCCGGCGACCGAATCGAAGACGTCGCGCACACGCGCGGTTTTCTCGGCGGGCGAGACCCGCTCAAAGCCGAAATCGACGGATTTCATGGAAAGCCGATTCTACGGCTTCGCGCGATCAGGCGGGTGGCTTGCGCTCGTAGCCCAGTTTTTCACAGCGTTCGAGATACCGCCCCCACTTCGCGTCGTACTGCTCGCCGAGTTCACGCAGGTACGTCCAGCTGTAGAGGCCGGTGTTATGCCCGTCGTCGAAGTGCAGCCGCACGGCGTAGACGCCGACCGGCTCGACCCGCGTGATACCGACGGATTCCTTCGCAAGCTCGAGCTTGCCCTCGCCGCCGCCGTGGCCGCGCACTTCGGCAGACGGCGAATAGACCCGCAGGTACTCGAAGGGCAGGGCGTAGTGCGTGCCGTCCTGCCAGGTGACCTCGACCACCCGCGCCTTCTGCTTGACCGTGATCCCGCTGGGCGCGTGCATCGGCGTCAGAGGATGTAGCGCGAGAGGTCTTCGTCTTTCGCGAGCGCGCCGAGATGGCGGTCCACGAACGCGGCGTCGACCACGATCGTCGTGCCGTCGCGGTCCGCCGCGTCGAAGGAGGCCTGCTCGAGCAGCCGCTCCATGACCGTGTGCAGGCGGCGGGCACCGATGTTCTCGGTCTTCTCGTTGACTGCCCAGGCGATCTCGGCGATGCGGCGGACGCCGTCCGGCGTGAAAGTCACGCCGACGCCCTCGGTGCCGAGGAGCGCCGTGTACTGCGCGCAGAGCGAGGCGTCCGGTTCCGAGAGGATGCGCTCGAAGTCGCCAACCGAAAGCGGGTCGAGCTCGACGCGAATCGGCAGCCGGCCCTGCAGCTCCGGGATGAGGTCCGAGGGCTTTGCCATGTGGAAGGCGCCCGAGGCGATGAAGAGCACGTGGTCGGTCTTGACGATGCCGTGCTTGGTGCTGACGGTGCAGCCCTCGACGAGCGGCAGGAGGTCGCGCTGCACGCCCTCGCGTGAGACGTCGGCGCCCGTCGTCTCGGTGCGGCGGCAGATCTTGTCGATCTCGTCGATGAAGACGATGCCGTTCTGCTCGGCGTTGGAAAGCGCGCGCGTGCGCAGCTCTTCCTCGTTGAGCATCCCGGCGGCTTCCTCGTCCGTGAGCGCCTTCAGGGCCTCGCGCACTTGGAGCTTGCGCGTTTTCGTGCGCCCGCCGCCCATGTTCTGGAACACCTGCTGCAGCTGCTGGGTCATCTCCTCCATGCCGGGCGGGCCCATGATGTCGATGCCGACGGGCATGGCGCGGAGCTCGATCTCGATTTCGCGCTCGTCGAGCTGGCCCTCGCGCAGCATCTTGCGGAACTTCTGGCGCGTCTCGTCGCCGTTGCTGAGCTTCGGCAGCATCGTGTCGAGGATGCGCTCCTCTGCGGCATCCGTCGCGCGCGGCCGGACCTTCGCGATCTCCGCCTCGCGCGTCAGCTTCACGGAGACGTCCACCAGTTCCTTCATGATCGAGTCCACCTCGCGGCCGACGTAGCCGACCTCGGTGAACTTCGTCGCCTCGACCTTGATGAAGGGCGCACGCGCGAGCTTTGCGAGGCGGCGGGCGATTTCCGTCTTGCCGACGCCGGTCGGGCCGATCATCAGGATGTTCTTGGGCGTGATCTCATGGCGCAGCGGCTCGCCGACCTGCATGCGGCGCCAGCGGTTGCGCAGCGCGATCGCGACCGAGCGCTTGGCTGCGGCCTGGCCGACGATGTGCTTGTCCAGTTCCTGGACGATCTCGCGGGGCGTCATCGTTTCCATGCTTACGCCGTCGCCAGTTCGTCGATGACGAAGTTGCGGTTGGTGTAGATGCAGATGTCCGCCGCGATGCCGAGCGAGCGCTCGACGATCTCGCGCGCGGAGAGCTCTGTGTTCGCGGCGAGGGCGCGCGCCGCAGCGAGTGCGAACGGACCGCCGGAGCCGACGGCCATGACGGACTCTTCGGGGTCGATGACGTCGCCGTTGCCGGAGATGATGAAGGAGGATTGCTTGTCCGCGACGCAGAGGAGGGCCTCGAGGCGGCGCAGCGCGCGGTCCGTGCGCCAGTCCTTCGCGAGTTCGATGGCGGCGCGCGTCAGGTTCCCGTACTTCTCGAGCTTGCCCTCGAAGCGCTCGAACAGCGTGAAGGCATCGGCCGTGCCGCCGGCAAAGCCCGCGAGCACCTTGTCGCCGTAGAGGCGGCGGACCTTGCGCGCGTTGCCCTTCATGACGGTATTGCCGACCGTGACCTGGCCGTCGCCGCCCATGGCGACGAAGCCGCCGCGGCGCACCGACAGGATCGTCGTGCCGTGCGGATCGAACCTGGAATTGCTCATGGGTTCAGTTACTTGCGCCTTTTTGCCCGCGGGTGGGACTCATCGTAGATGCGGGCCAGGTGGGCGAAATCAAGGTGGGTGTACACCTGTGTCGTACTGATGTCGGCGTGGCCGAGAAGTTCCTGCACGCCGCGCAGGTCCCGGCTCGACTCCAGCAGGTGCGTCGCGAAGGAATGGCGCAGGAGGTGCGGATTGACCGGCA
Source organism: Steroidobacteraceae bacterium (assembly GCA_036559565.1). Taxonomy (GTDB): domain Bacteria; phylum Pseudomonadota; class Gammaproteobacteria; order Steroidobacterales; family Steroidobacteraceae; genus SCUD01. The sequence goes on from DATBSX010000325.1 coordinate 2,698, forward strand.
CGTTGAGGTTGCTCGTGAGCGCCCAGCGGCCGATCCGCCGCTGGATCGCCCGAGCGCCGAGCCGCCGGCCGCCCTGGCCGAGGAACAGGGCCGCGACTCCGCTTTTCGCAAGCGCCTGGCGCTCCGAGAGCCAGGACTTGAGCGCCGTGACGGCCTGCTTGCCGACCGGCAGGACGCGCGTCTTGCTGCCCTTGCCGAGCACGCGCACGGTGCGGTCGGCGAGGTCGAGGTCGGTCACGTCGAGTCCCGCGAGCTCGGAGAGCCGCAGTCCCGACGAGTAGAGGAGTTCGAGCATCGCGAGGTCGCGGCGCGAGAGCGCATCGGTCGCCTTGCGCGCGAGCAAGGAAGCGACCTGGTCCACGTCGAGTGTCTTCGGCAGGCGCTTTGCGCCCTTGGGGGCGCGGATGTCGGCCGCGGGATTGGCCTCGAGTTCACCTTCGCGGATCAGGTAATTGAAGAAGCCGCGCAGAGCCGACAGCCGCCGCTGCACGCTGCGGGGCTTGAGGCCGTCGCGATGTTCGCGTGCCGCAAACGTGCGGATGTGGAAGTTGTCGAGCTGCTTCCAGCCGGCGATCTTCTCGCCGTCGCAATAGGCGACGAGCGCGTCGAGGTCGCGGTGATAGGCGGCCTCGGTGTGGGGCGAGAGGCGGCGTTCGGTCCGCAGGTGGGCCAGGTAGCGCCCGATCCAGGCGGCCGCCTTGCCTTGCATCAATCCCCGGCGAGGGCGGCGGCGATCAGCTCCCCGATGTGGGCCAGGAATTCCGTGCTCATCGTCGGGTTGAAGCGCTGGCTGTCATTCGAGCCGCAGGCGAGGAGGCCCAAGTCACCCTTGGTCCCGAGCGGCACGAGCGCGACGGAACCGATTCCGCCGGCATCGGCGCCAAACAGGAATTCGCGTTGCGAGTCGCGCAGCTGCCCGCAGCGCGGCTTGCCGGCGCTGAAGAGCGTGTCGAAGGAGCGCAGCTCCGGCGCGTCCGCGCGTACGACGCGCAGGAAACGGCTCTCCGGCATGCCCTCGGGTGCGCGCAGGGCGGTGAGCACGAGGACCGACTGCCCGGCGCCGAAATCCTCGCGCAGGGCCGACTCGATGGCGACGATCGCGGCCGCGCGGTCCGGCGCCGCGATGAGCCGCCGCGCCATCGCGAGCACGCGGGTGCCGAGCGCGTCGTTCTCGCGCGCGACGTCGACGAAATCCTTGACCTTGCGCTCGAGCTGGCGATTGCGCTCGCGCAGCACCTCGACCTGGCGCTCGAGCAGCGACACGGTGGATGCGCCGCCGCGCGAGTCCGGCAGCCGGATCTTGGCGAGGAGCTGTGCATGACGATCGAAGAACTCGGGCGTCGCGGACAGGTAGGAGGCGACGGCGGCCTCATCCACTTCGGCGATCTCGACTCCGCGTACGGGCCTGGTCGTCATAGTTTCACGTCTCCCTCGAATGCGCGTTCGGCGGGGCCTGTCATCCAGATGGGCTCGCCGGGTCCTTTCCATTGTATGTCGAGACGGCCTCCCGGAAGGTCGACTCTTACATTTTCATCGAGCAGGCCATGCCGCCGGCCGACGGCGACCGCCGCGCAGGCGCCGGTGCCGCAGGCCCGGGTTTCGCCCGTGCCGCGCTCGTGTACCCGCAGCCGAATATGTCCGCGGTCCACGACCTCCATGAAGCCGACATTGGTGCGCCTGGGGAATCGCGGGTGGTGCTCGATCGCCGGGCCGAGGCGCGCGACCGGCGCATCGGCGACTGCCGGCACCCGGATCACGGCGTGCGGATTGCCGACCGAGACCGCGCCGATCTCGACGTCGCTCGCGCCGACCGCGAGCGGGTAAACATAAGCCTCGCCGCTCGCCTCGAAGGGCAGGGAAGCGGGATCGAAGTTCGGCACGCCCATCGTGACCGAGACCTGGTCGCCTTTCATGCGGGTCTGGACGAGGCCGCCCGGGCTGTCGAGCACCAGGTCGCCCTCCGGCGCGCCCTCGCGCTCACGCAGGAAGCGGGCGATGCAGCGGGCGCCATTGCCGCACTGCTCGACCTCGCGGCCGTCGGCGTTGAAGATCCGGTAAAAAGCGGCCGTTCCGGGCCGGCGCGGCGGCTCGAGCATGAGGGCCTGGTCGAAGCCGATGCCCGTGAATCGGTCGGCAAGGCGGCGGAAGACCTCCGCGGGCGGTGCGCCGCCTGCCGGGGCGTCAAAGATGATGAAGTCGTTGCCGAGTCCATGCATCTTGGTGAAGAACATCAAACGATTCTAGCCCGGTAAAATGCGCCGTGGCCAGAAAGAATCCCCGCGTCGGCTTCGTGAGCCTCGGCTGCCCCAAGGCGCTCGTGGACTCCGAGCGCATCCTCACGCAGCTGCGCGCCGAAGGCTACGAGGTCTCGCCGACGTACGACGCGGCGGACCTCGTCGTCGTCAACACCTGCGGCTTCATCGACGAGGCCGTGCACGAATCGCTCGACGCGATCGGCGAGGCGATCGCCAGGAACGGACGCGTCATCGTGACCGGCTGCCTCGGCGCGAAGCCGGAGAAGATCACGGAGCGTCATCCCGCGGTGCTCAAGGTCACCGGCCCGCATGCCTATGAGGAAGTCGTGAGCGCGGTGCACGAGCACCTGCCGCCAAAGCATGACCCCTACATGGACCTGGTGCCGCCGCAGGGCGTGCGGCTGACGCCACGTCACTATGCCTATCTCAAGATTTCAGAGGGCTGCAATCACCGCTGCCGCTTCTGCATCATCCCCTCGATGCGGGGCGATCTCGCGAGCCGCCCGATCGACCAGGTGCTGAACGAGGCGATCCGGCTGCGCAACGCCGGCGTGCGCGAACTCCTCGTCATTTCACAGGATACGAGTGCATACGGTGCGGATTTGCGGTACCGCGCCGAGAAATGGGGCAGCCGCGAGATCCCGAGCCGCTTCATCGACCTTGCGCGCGAGCTCGGCGAGATCGGCCCCTGGGTGCGGCTGCACTATGTCTATCCCTATCCGCACGTGGATGAGGTAATCCCGTTGATGGCGGAGGGGAAGGTGCTGCCCTACCTCGACGTGCCGTTCCAGCACGGCAGTCCCAGGATCCTGAAGCTGATGCGGCGCCCGGCCCACGCCGTCAATACGCTCGCGCGCATCAAGAGCTGGCGCGGGCAGTTGCCGCAGATGACGATCCGCAGCACCTTCATCGTCGGATTTCCAGGCGAGACCGAGGAGGACTTCCGCATCCTGCTCGACTGGCTCGAGGAAGCGGAACTCGACCGCGTCGGTTGCTTCAAGTATTCGCCGGTCGAGGGTGCGGCGGCCAATGCGCTGCCGGACCCGGTGCCGGACGCCGTGAAAGAAGAGCGCTGGCACCGCTTCATGCAGGCCCAGCAGAAGATCAGTGCGCGCCGCCTCGCGGCCCGCGTCGGGCGGCGCATGCGCGTGCTCGTGGACGCCGTCGAAGATGGCGCAGCGGTCGCGCGGAGCGAAGCCGACGCGCCGGAGATCGACGGCGTCGTCCGCGTGCGCGGCAAGGGCGCGGCCAGGCTTCCGCCCGGTGAGTTCGCCGACGTCGTCATCACCGCGGCGTCCGAATACGACCTCGAAGCACGGCTCGCGTGATGATCGTCGAACCTTCCCTTCGCGCCATCCGCGCCGACATCACGACGCTCGCTGTGGATGCGATCGTGAATGCGGCGAACGAGTCGCTTCTCGGCGGTGGCGGCGTGGACGGCGCAATCCATCGCGCGGCCGGGCCTGAGCTCCTCGCCGAGTGCCGCCGGCTCGGCGGCTGCGCGACGGGCGATGCGAAGATGACCTCGGCTTACCGGCTGCCGTGCCGCCACGTGATCCACACGGTCGGCCCGGTCTGGCGCGGCGGCGACAAGAATGAGCCTGAACTGCTGGCTTCCGCCTATCGGCGCTCGCTCGAGATCGCGGAGGCACAGGCGCTCGAGACGATCGCCTTTCCGTCGATCAGCACGGGCGCCTACGGCTATCCCGGGAAGGCCGCCGCCCGCATCGCGATCGCGACCTCGCGCGCGTTCATCCAGTCGGCACGGAAGCTGCGCGAGATCGTCTTCTGCTGCTATTCGGCTGCCGACCTCGCGGTCTACGATGAGCTGCTGCGCACATGATCGACGGCGATGCATTGCCGACGCTCGAGGCGCCGCGCGTGCGCCTGCGCTGGCTGACCGCGGGCGACGTCGACGCGCTCTTCGACGTCTTCTCCGACCGCGCCATGATGCGGTACTGGTCGTCGCCCGCGATGACGGAACATGCGGAGGCCGAGGCCCTGCTCGCGCGGATCCACCAGCAGTTTGCCGAGAAGTTCGGCTACCAGTGGGGCGTCGAGCGCAAGGACGACGGGCGTATCCTCGGAACCTGCACGCTCTTTCACCTCGATACGAGGAACATGCGCGCCGAGGTCGGTTACTGCCTCGCCAGTGCGTACTGGAAAAATGGCTACATGACGGAGGCGCTCACCACGCTGGTCGGCCATGCCTTCGGCCCGATGAAGCTGCGACGGCTCGAAGCGGATGTCGATCCGCGGAACGAGAATTCCATGCGGATCCTCGGCAGGCTCGGGTTCAGCCAGGAAGGCCTGCTGCGCGAGCGCTGGAACGTCAACGGCGAGATCCAGGACACGGCCTTCCTCGGATTGCTGGCGCGGGAATGGCGGGGGCGGGTCTCATGAGCACGATCCAGATCGTCCCGTTTCAGCCGAAGTACGCCGCCGATTTCCGCCGGCTGAATCTCGACTGGATCGAGCGCCTGTTCAAGGTCGAGGCGCCGGACCTCAAGGTGCTCAACGACCCGCAAGGCGTGATCATCGCCCCGGGCGGGATGGTCTTCTTTGCCCTGGATGGGGAGCAGGTCGTCGGCACGGTGGCGATGATCCGCACGGCCGACGGGCGCTGCGAACTGGCCAAGATGGCGGTGGCGACGACACACCAGGGCCGCGGCATCGGCGAACTGCTCGGTCGGGCATGCACGGCCTGGGCCGCGGAGCAGGATCTGCGGACTGTTTTCCTCGAAACCAACAGCAAGCTCGAGAACGCGATCCGCCTGTACGAGCGGCTGGGATTCCGCCGCGCGATCGAGCCGAACCCGCCGGACTACGTGCGCTGCGACGTCTACATGGAAACGCCGATCAGGAAACGCGGAGGCTGAGCCAATCATGCACAAGAGCCGACTTGCGGGATTCATCATCGACTGCCGCACCGACGACCTCCAGGGCGCGGCGCGCTTCTGGTCCGGCGCGCTCGGGATGGCGACCGAAATCCTGCCAGGCCAGGAAGGTGACAGCTACGTGAAGCTCAAGGTGCCCGACGAACGCATGCACATCGAGGTGCAGACGGTGGACCACGAGAGCCGCGTGCACCTCGACATCGAGGCCGACGACATCGAGGCGGAGGTGAAGCGCCTCGAGGCGCTGGGCGCGAAGCGGCTCAAGGACGTCCAGAGCTGGGTGGTCATGGAGGCGCCGACGGGCCAGCGCTTCTGCGTCGTGCGGCCGCAGAACCGCGACTTCGCCCAGAATTCGAACACCTGGGCTTGATCCTGCCCGGCTGCT
>DATBSX010000326.1:0-2792 GCA_036559565.1 Steroidobacteraceae bacterium
TAGAATCAGGGCGTTATCTCACCCCAGGAGGGGCTTTCGCCCGCCCACCCACCACCTTGCGAACTAACCAGGGGTCGGCCGGTCATATCCGGCGTGCACGTGGAGGGCGCAGCGCAAGTCGTCGAGCCTATGCGGGCTGAAGCAGGCGACATCGCGCTGGTTCGCCGGGTCCAGAAAGGGGACAAGGCGGCCTTCGACGCGCTGGTGCTCAAGTATCAGCACAAGGTGCTGAAGCTCGTGCAGCGGTACGTTCGCAATCCCGCGGAAGCCGAGGACATCGCCCAGGAGGCGTTCATCAAGGCGTACCGCGCCTTGCCGGCCTTCCGTGGCGACAGCGCGTTTTACACATGGCTGTACCGGATCGCGATCAACACCGCAAAGAACGCGCTCGTCGCGAGCCGCAGGCGGCCGGTGTCGTACGACCTCGACCTGCAGGACGGTTCGCAGGTCCAGGCGCATGCCCGCCTGTCGGACACGGAAACGCCCGAGGCGCTTGCGCTGACGGACGAGATCCGGCGCACGGTCAACGAGGCGATCGAGTCGCTGCCCGACGACCTCCGGCTCGCGATCGTACTGCGCGAGCTCGAGGGGCTGAGTTACGAGGACATTGCAAAGACCATGGAATGCCCGGTAGGCACCGTCCGTTCGAGGATCTTCCGCGCACGCGAAGCGATCGATCGCAGCCTGCGCGAGGTGTTCGACGGGGGCCTGGGGCGAATCGGAGACATTGAATGACGGATCGAATCAAGGAACAGCTCTCGGCATTTCTCGACGGCGAGCTGCCGGACCCGGAGTCGGCGCTCCTGGTGAAGCGTCTTGAGCGCGACGACGACCTGCGCGGCGCGCTTTCGCGCTACTCGCTGATCGGGGCCGTGCTTCGCAGCGACGGCGACGTGCCCGCGGCGCGTCAGGTGGCCGCGCGCGTGAGCGCCGCCATCGCGAAGGAACCGTTCCGCGGCGTCGAGTTCTTCCGCATGCCGCGTCGCGACGTGCTGCTGCGCGCTGCGGCAGGACTGGCCGTCGCCGCAAGCGTCGCTTTCGGTGCGGTGCTGCTCGTGCAGCAGGTCGGCACGCAGGACCCGGCCGCGGCCGAGGCGGTGGTCGCGAAAGCGGAAGTCCCGCCGGTCCAGCCCGTCTCCGACGAGCTCGATGCCACGGACGCGCCCCCGGAGGCCTACGTGACGCCGCCGGCGACCGATTCGCCGTCGGGAATCCCGCCGGCCGAGTTCGCCAATTACCTGGTGGCGCACTATGGCTACGCATCGCCGCTCGCACGCCGCAGCGTAGGCGCCGGGATCATCAGCGACGACGATCCTTCGTTCGTCGATGCGGCGCCACCCGGGGAATCGAACGACCCGTGAGCGCGCGACCGGCCATCGCGTTCGCACTGGGACTCGCTGCCGCACCTGCCTTTGCCGAGAGCGGCCAGGAATGGCTGGCGCGCATGGGCGCGGCCCTCAACAACGCGAGCTACGTCGGAGAGTTCGTGTCCGAGTCCTCCGAGCGAACCGAGCGACTCGCGATCACGCATCGCGTCCGCGACGGCGTCGTTTCTGAGCGGCTCGTTTCGCTGAGCGGCCACGGCCGCGAGCTCGTGCGCGAGAATGACGAGGTCGTCGTCTACCTGCCGGACCAGAAGCTCGCGATCATCGAGCGGCGCTCGGGCCGCAGCGACCTGATGGGAGCGCTCCCCCAATTCGAGGGGCGGATGGCCTCCTGGTACAAGGTGGACTGGGTCGGCCGCGAGACGCTCGACGATTTCGGCCCGACCGCGGTCGTCGCAGTCCGGCCACTCGACGGCTACCGCTTCGGCTACCGCCTCTGGATCGACGTGGACTCGCACATGCCGGTGCGCAGCGACCTGGCGGACGGCTCCGGCCGCGTGATCGAGCGGCTGCGATTCACGAAGCTGCGCTTCGACAACAACATCCCGGATTCGGCTTTTGAGCCCGCCGTGGATCGCCGGAAGCTGCGCTGGGTTCGCCAGTCGCCGCAGTCGGAGGAGGAGACGCCAGCCTGGCGTGCGGCGCAGGTGCCGCCCGGATTCCGCCTTTCGGTCAGCGGCATGCAGGCGCTCGCCGGATCCGGCGCACCGGTGAATCACCTCGTCTATTCCGACGGGCTTGCGACCGTTTCCGTCTTCATCCAGACGCCGGAACCTGGCAAGGCGCCGATGCAGGGCACGACGCGCTCGGGCGTCGCGTCGGCCTTTACGACGGTCGTTGACGGCCACCAGGTCACCGCCGTCGGCGAAGTGCCGCCGCGCACGCTCAAGTTCATCGCCTCGGGCCTGCGCCCTGCCGCGGCACCCGAAGGCGCGACGCCCGCTGCCGCTTCGAACCGCCACTAGCGCCTGCAGCGGATGCCGGAATCCCGGTTTCTCGTCTTCACGCGAGAGGATTGCACGCTCTGCGACGAGTTCGTCGCGCAGCTTGCGGCGCTGCTGCCGGCGTTCGAAGTGCGTGACGTGGACGAAGACGCGACCGCGCGCCGCCGCTACGGCCTCAAGGTTCCCGTCCTCACCTGCGAGGGCAGCGTCGTCTGCCACGGCCGCATCGACCGCGCCGCCATCGAGCGGCTCACGCGCGCCTGAGGCGGGTCCGCCGCCCCCGACTGCTATAATCCCCGTTTCCCGGACGCGCCTGTCCGGCAAGGGCGTCCCGCTTCCCCCCGATGCAGCAGATACGCAATTTCTCGATCATTGCGCACGTAGACCACGGCAAGTCGACGCTCGCGGACCGCCTGATCCAGACCTGCGGCGGCCTCGAGGCGCGCGAGATGCAGGAGCAGGT
>DATBSX010000327.1:0-11907 GCA_036559565.1 Steroidobacteraceae bacterium
GTGGGCCGATCCCAAGCCGGACGGCACGCCGCCGAACAACTGGCTCTCGATCTTCGGCGGACCTGCGTGGCAATGGGAACCGCGCCGCGGCCAGTACTACCTGCACAACTTCCTGGTGAGCCAGCCGGACCTCAACTACCACAACCCGGCCGTCGCGGCGCAGATGCTCGAGGAAGCGGAATTCTGGCTCGCGCGCGGCGTGGACGGCTTCCGCCTCGACGCAATCAACTTCTGCTTCCACGATCCGCTCCTGCGCGACAACCCGGCGAAGCCCGCAGCCGAGCGCAAGGGCCGCGGCTTTCGTACCGATAATCCTTATGCGTGGCAGGTGCACCTCTACGACAACACGCAGCCGCAGAATCACTTGTTCCTGGAGGCGCTGCGCCGGCTGATGGACCAGTTCGCGCCCGCGGTCGCGCTCGGCGAGGTGTCGGCCGAGAACGCCGTCGAGGCGATCGTGCAGTACACGTCCGGCGCGAAGCGGCTGCACATGGCCTATAACTTCGAGCTACTGGTGGACGAATTCTCGACGCGGCACATCCGCGAAGTCGTCGAGACGCTCGCGGCGCGTTGCGAGGACTGCTGGCCGTGTTGGGCGATCGGCAACCACGACGTCGCTCGCGTCGCCTCGCGCTGGTCCGACGGCGCGGCCACCGCGCCGCGCGCAAAGCTCTTCAATGCGCTCCTGCTGTCGCTGCGCGGCACGGCCTGCACTTACCAGGGCGAGGAACTCGGCCTTACGCAAGCGGAACTGCCGGACGCGCTGCTGCAGGATCCTTATGGCCTCGCCTTCTGGCCGTTGTTCAAGGGCCGCGATGGCTGCCGCACGCCGATGCCCTGGAACGATCGCGAACCCGAGTGCGGCTTCACGAAGGGACGGCCCTGGCTTCCGGTCCCGGCCGAGCACCGCGCGCTCGCGGTGAATCACCAGGATGCGGCGCAGGACTCGGTGCTGAACGCCTATCGCGCCTTCGTGCGCTGGCGGCGTGGCGTGCCGGCGCTGCAGAAAGGCGCCATCCGCCTCCTCGACTCCCCGGCCGATACGCTTCTATTCCTGCGCGAGCATGAGGGGATGTCGGTCCTCGCCTGCTTCAACTTCGGCTCGACGCCCAGTGAATTCCGCTTCCCGGCACACGGAAAAGTCGAGGTGCTTTCCGGCCACGGCTTCACCGCCTGCATCCCCGGGCGCGGCGTCGTTACGGTACCCTCCTGCGGGGCCTTTTTCGCGAACCTTCACGACGGGGCACAGGCATCGGCATGAAAGTGCTTACGACGCTCGACTGGGTGATGGTCGCCGCGTACTTTCTCCTGGTCTTCATCGTCGCGATGGCGGTATCGGGCAAGAGTTCCACGCGCGAATCCGCCGAGGGCTATTTCCTCAGCAGCCGCAACGCCGGCTGGTTCATCATCGGATCGTCGCTGTTCGCATCCAACATCGGCGCCGAGCACCTGGTCGGGCTCGCGGGCTCCGGCGCCGCGGGCGGCGTCGCCGTCGGGCAATTCGAGATCCTCGCGTCGCTGATCCTGCTGCTGCTCGGCTGGTTCTTCGTGCCGTTCTACCTGAAGAGCGGCGTCTTCACGATGCCCGAGTTCCTCGAGCGCCGCTATTCGCCGGCGGCGCGCTGGTATCTCGCGGTGATCTCGATCGTCGGCTACGTGCTGACGAAGATTTCCGTGACGATCTTCGCCGGCGGCATCGTGTTCGAGGCACTGTTGGGCCTCAACTTCTGGACCGGCGCCGTGATCGTCGTGGTCGCGACCGGCATCTACACGGTATTCGGCGGCCTGCGCGCCGTGCTCTACACCGACATGCTGCAGGCCTTCGTCTTCGTCGGCGGCTCGGCCGTCGTCCTGTTCGTCGGCCTCGATGCGGTCGGCGGCTGGAGCGGCCTGTACGCGGGGGCCGGCAGCACGTTCTTCGACATGTGGAAACCGGTGACCGACCCGAGCTTTCCGTGGACCGGGATCCTGCTCGGCGCGCCGATCCTAGGCGTGTGGTACTGGTGCACCGACCAGTTCATCGTCCAGCGCGTGCTCGCCGCGAAGAACGTGGACAACGCGCGGCGCGGCGCGATCTTCGGCGGCTTCCTCAAGGTGCTGCCGCTCTTCATCTTCGTGATACCCGGCGTCATCGCCCACGTGCTCGCCTCGCGCGGGCAGCTCGCGCTCGCGTCGCCGGACCAGGCGCTGCCGGCCCTGATCGGCGCGCTGCTGCCGGCGGGCCTGCGCGGGCTCGTCGTCGCGGGGCTGCTCGCGGCGCTGATGAGCTCGCTGTCGTCGGTCTTCAATTCCTGCTCGACGCTGGTGACCTGGGACATCTACCGCAAGCTTCGCCCGCAGGCGAGCGAAAAGCGGCTCGTGCTGGTCGGCCAACTCGTGACGGTCGTGATGGTCGGCTTCGGGCTCGCGTGGATCCCGATGATGAAATCGATCTCGGGCCAGCTGTACCAGTACCTGCAGAGCGTGCAAGCCTACATTTCGCCGCCGATTGCCGCGGTGTTCCTCGTCGGCCTCTGCTGGCAGCGCGTCAACGCCACCGGCGCGATGGCCTCGCTCGCGACTGGCTTCGTGCTGGGGCTCGCGCGCCTCGTGCTCGAGCTCAATCGCGCGAGCCTCGGCGACGGCCTCCTCGGCTGGTACAGCGACGTCAACTTCCTGCACTTCGCCATCCTGCTGTTCGTGATCTGCAGCGTCGTGCTGGTGCTGGTGAGCCTTGCGACGCCGCCGCCCTCGGCGGCGCAGACCGCGGGCCTCACGCTGCAGACGCGCGCAAAGACCCCGGAGCGGATTCCTGCCCTGCAGAGCGACCCCGCCTGGCGGCGCGCCGACGTCCGGCTCAGCCTGCTGCTCGCCGCCGCGGTCGCAGCGATCTGGTTCGTCTTCCGCGGTTGAAGATCGCGATGAGGCGATGGCTGCTGGCGCTGGTCCTCGGCCTGGTTTCCACCGCGGCCGCCGCTGCCGGCTATCGCATGGAACGCGTCGAGCCCGCCTCCTGGTGGGTGGGCATGAAGAACAGCCGCCTGCAGCTGCTCGTCCATGGCGAGGGCATCGCCGCGCTCGACCCCGCGGTCGCCGATCCGCGCGCCTCCATCTACCGCGTCACGCGCACGGCGAATCCGAATTACCTCTTCATTGACCTCCTGATCGCGCCCGGCGCCGCGCCGGGCCGCTTCGACATCGCTTTCCGCCGCGGCGGGAAGACAGTGCTGCACCAGCCGTATGAGCTCCTCGCGCGAGCGGCGGGCTCCGCGGAGCGCAAGGGATTCTCGAGCGCGGACGCAATCTACCTCGCGATGCCGGACCGGTTTGCAAACGGCGATCCCGCGAATGACACGGTGGCGGGCTACCGTGAAGCGGCGGACCGCGCCAACCCCGACGGCCGGCACGGCGGCGACCTTGAGGGCCTCCGCGCGCGGCTCGGCTACATCACGGACATGGGCTTCACGCAGCTCTGGCTGACGCCCGTGCAGCAGAACGACCAGCCGCGCGGTTCCTACCACGGCTATGCGATTACGGATTTCTACCGCGTGGACGACCGCCTCGGCGACAACGCGGGCTACGTTCGCCTCGTCAGCGAGGCGCGCTCGCGCGGCCTCGGCGTCATCATGGACGTGATCCTGAACCACTGCGGCTCGGAGCACTGGTGGATGAAGGATCTGCCGGATCCGGACTGGATCAACCACGGCGGCACGTTCGCCGGCACCACGCACCGGCGCGAGACGCTCTGGGATCCGCATGCCGCGCATGCGGACGAGACCGCCTTCACCGACGGCTGGTTCGTGCCAGCGATGCCCGACCTCAACCAGCGCCACCCGCTCGTCGCGACCTACCTGATCCAGAACGCGATCTGGTGGGCCGAGACCGCGGGCGTCTCGGGTTTTCGTGTAGACACGCTGCCCTATTCCGACCGCGGGTTTCTCGCGCAGTGGCGCGATCGCCTGCTCCAGGAATATCCCGCGCTCTCGATCGTCGGCGAGGAGTGGAGCGTCGATCCCGCGATCGTCTCGCGCTGGCAGCAGGGCCCGCAGCCCGGGCCGGAGCCCGCTCCGGCGGCGCCGTCACTCATGGATTTCCCGCTGCAGCACGCGCTGGTCCAGGGCCTGACGGAAGCCGAGGGGCGCGAGACCGGGCTCCTGCACATTTACCAGGCGCTCGCGGACGACTTCCTCTACGCGGATCCGAACCGGCTTGTCGTCTTCGGCGACAACCACGACACGAGCCGCATCCACACGCAGCTCGGCGCCGACGCCGCGCGCACGAAGATGGCCTTCGCATTCCTCGCGACCGTGCGCGGCATCCCGGAGTTCACGTATGGCTCCGAGATCCTGATGCAGAATCCGGAGCCCAAGGCGGACGGCCGCGTGCGGCAGGATTTCCCCGGCGGCTGGGCCGGCGATGCGGCCGACGGCACGACCGGCCAGGGCATCTCCGCCGAGGCGCGGGACGCGCAGGACTACGTGCGGCGACTCCTCGCCTGGCGGCGCAGCGCAAGTGCCGTCACGAACGGCACGCTGACCCAGTTCGCGCCGGAGAATGGCACGTACGTGTATTTCCGCCGGGATGCGCGCCAGCTCGTGATGGTCGCCGTCAACAAGACGGACGCGGAGCGGCGCCTCGACGCCACGCGCTACGCCGAGATGATCGGCGGCAATGACGGTGCGCGCGACGTCCTGACCGGCCGCAGCTTCGCGCTCGCCGACGGCATCACGCTGCCGCCGGAGAGCGCGACGATTCTCGAGCTCACCGGCGCTCCGCCCATGCCGGCCGGGGTCACCGGCACGGTCGAGACGCGTGAGCACGTCGAGTCGCGCTTCGTCGACCCGCGTCGCGTCGACGTGTGGCTGCCGCCCTCCTACGGCAAGGACCCGTCGCGCCGCTATCCCGTCCTCTACATGCACGACGGGCAGAACCTCTTTGATCCCGCGCTCTCCTACATCGGCGTCGACTGGGGCATCGACGAGGCGATCACGCAGCTCTCGACGGCGGGCACGCTGCGCGAGGCGATCGTCGTCGGGATCTGGAACACGCCGAAGCGCTTCGAGGAGTACATGCCGGCGAAGGCGCTGACGGAAGCCGCGGCGTTGCCGGATGGCTGGCCGGACATGGCCTGGATGCGCAAGCAAAAGGTCGTCGGGGACGATTACCTGCGCTTCATGGTCGAGGAGCTGAAGCCCTGGGTCGACGCGAAGTACCGCACGCTCCCCGGCCGCGCGGACACCTCGATCATGGGCTCGAGCATGGGCGCGCTGATCTCGCTGTACGCGCTCACCGAATACCCGGACGTCTTCGGCGGCGCAGGCTGCGTCTCCATCCACTGGCCGCTCGGCGACGGGATCGTCGTCGACTACCTCGCGCGGCACCTGCCGCCGCGCGACGGGCATCGCCTCTATTTCGACTACGGGACGACGACGCTGGATGCGGCCTACGAGCCCTACCAGCGCCGCGTGGACGCCATGCTGACGGCCGCGGGCTGGCGCCCCGGCGTCGACTTCCTGTCGCGCCGCTTCGACGGCGCCGAACACTCCGAGCGCGCCTGGCGCGCGCGCCTCGGAGTCCCGCTCGGCTTCCTGGTCGGTCTGCCGCCTCAGAAGCGGTAGTTCGCCCCGACCAGGTACTGCGTGCCGTACTGCTGGTAGTCGAGCAGCCGCGACTTGCTCACCGAGTACGCGATGTACGGCTCGTTCGTCAGGTTGTTGACCTGGAACAGGAGCTGCAGGCCGTTCAGCGTGCCGCCGTTCCCGAACGTGTAGCTGACCTGCGCGTCGGTGATCATGTCGTCATCCACGTAGCGGAAGCCGCGCTCGTTCGCGAAGTTCGTCACCTCGCCGATGTACTCCGAGCGGTAGCGCGTCGCGATGCGGGCGCCAAAGCCGTACTTCTCGTAGTAGAGCGTCGCGTTCCACACGTCCTGCGAGAGTCCCGGCAGCGGGATGTGGTCGTTCGCGACCGAGCTGATCGAGCCCGGGATCGTGATGTCGCTGTCCGTGTAGGAGTAACTCAGTATCGCGCCGAACCCGTCGAGCGCATCCGAGAACATGCCGAAGGGCAGCGAGGTCGCGAGCTCGACACCGTACAGGTAGCCGCCCGAGCCGTTTTGCGGGTGCGTGAAGTTGCCGGTGGTCTGCGGGACGACGCCCGGCCCGAAGATCCCCGGCGGCGTGACTTCCAGCAGGTCCGAGTAGTCGTGGTCCGTATCGGTCTGCGTGAAGATGTAGGTGTCGAGGTCCTTGTAGAAGCCGGCAATCGAGACATAGCCGCCGCGATCCGAGAAGTAGCGCTCATAGGAGATGTCGAATGCGAGCGCGCGCCAGGGATCGAGCCGCGGGTTGCCGCCGCTGCCGCCCGGGATACCGGTCGCGCCGTCGTAACCGCTTTCCTCGGTCGCCTTCAGCTGGTCCATGCGCGGGCGCGCCATCTCCTCGGCGAGGCCGACGCGCACCGCCTGGCTCTCGTCGAGCAGGAAGGCGAAGTTGAGCTGCGGCAGGATGTCCGTGTACGACTTGCCGTCGCCATCGTGGAAGACCGCGCCATTCGCGATGAAGAAGCCGTCGGAACTCTGGTCCGTTTCGATGACCTGGACGCCGACGTTGCCTTTCAGCTGCACGCCGTTGCCGAGCTCGTGATTCAGGTCGCCGCGCAGGTAGCCGGTGATCACTTCCTCGTCCACGTTCCAGAACTTGCCGGCGAGGTAGGCGAATCCCGGCGTGTCCGGGGTGCCGTAGGCGACCGGGTTGAAATACTCGCCCAATACGCCGTTGACATCGAGCGCGAGCGCGTGGCCGGCCTGTGCGTAGGTGAGGTTGGTCGGGCTCAGCACGAACTCATCCGCGATCTGGAATGCGCCGCCGCCGATGGTGCCGAGTCCGGACTCGGGCGAAGTCTTGTCCTTGGAACGATCGCTATACATGAGGCCGAATGACGTGCTGCTAAACCAGCCCATGTCGCCCTCGCGTATCGCATCCAGGCGGAAGGCGCCGAGCTCATCCTCGATGTGCGGCTTCTTCGTGTAGCCGGAGCCGTAGATCGTCGGGCCGACCACGACCACCGACGGGTCGGTGTAGTCATTCCCGAAATGCAGCGACGGCATGCGGTGGTTGCCATGGAGCTCGAAAGTGCCGGTGTCATAGACGTTTCGCGGCACGTTGCCTTCCGGCAGGAGCGCATACTGCGCGTTGATTTCCGGCTGAAACTGGTCGCGCGTCGCCTTCGAGTAGCTGACGTCGGCGACCAGCGACCAGGCGTCGCCCATCTTGAACTCGTTGCGCCAGCCGCCGGCCATGATCTCGTCTTCCGTCGTAAACGCAAAGTTGCGCGCAAGCGGTACGACATTGTTGATGGTGCCGGCGACCACCGTATCGTTCTCGATCGTCGTGTCCGAATAGCCGAAGACCGTGCCCAGCGGGAACTGGTTCTCTCCAACTCCGTCATTGTCGCAGCAGGGCGCCGGGTAGCCGCCGAGATTCACCTCGAGGCTGCGCGCGAAGTCGTTCTCGTCCATCGTGGAGTAGTAAAGATCGAGGGTGCTCGAGTAGCTGCCGCCCGGCTCGAACTGCAGCGTCGCCATGAAGCCGTCGCGCACCGTCGAGCCGAGGTCCGCGCGGACTTTCATGCCGTTGGTGGCGAACTGGCCGGCCGCGACGCCAGGATTGTTGACGCAACCATCGTCTACTCCGCTGCACCGGATCGGGCCACCGCCTCCCGAGGGATTCCAAGGCTCGTAGGTGCCGAAACCGCGCGTCGCCAGCGGCGTGTCGAGGTGTGCGTAGCCAAAGGCGATGCCGAATTTGCCGTCCATGAACTGGTCGACGAGGGAGAAGCTCGCGCGATAACCCTGGTCGTCGGAGCCTGCGCCCATGCTGTCGTTCGAGTTCTGCTCGGCCCGGAAATTCAGGGCGACCGCGTACTTGCCGTACTGGATCGGCCGGATGGTGCGCAGGTCAATGGTGCCGGCGAGGCCCTGGGCCGCGAGCTGTGAATCCGGCGTCTTGTATACGACTGCCGAGCCGATGAGCTCCGAGGGGTACTGGTCGAATTCCACGCTGCGGTTGTCGCCGGTGCTGACCTGCTCGCGCCCGTTCATGAGCGTCGTGGTGAATCCGGGGTCGGTGCCACGCAGGCTGATCGCGGAGGCGCGGCCTTCCGCACGCTGCGAGGTGAGGCCCGGCAGGCGCGAGATGGACTCCGCGATGCTGGTGTCCGGAAGCTTGCCGATGTCCTCGGCCGAGACCGCCTCGACGATGCTCGTCGACTCGCGCTTGGTCTCAATGGCATTCTCGATGCCGACGCGGATGCCGGTGACGTAGACGTCCCCGAGTTCCGCGGGTTGTTCCTGCGCCGCCGCCGGCAGGGCCGCCGCGGACAGGGCGCCCGCAATGGCGAGGCTCAGGAGCCTTCGCGAAAGTCCCGTGAATTCAAGATTTTCCCGGCATAGGAGCGTGCGCGTGGCCATGATTGTCCTTCCCCCGTGAGCGAATGTCGCCGACCGCGTTCGGCGCTCCGATCCTAGTGGGGCCCCGCCAACACCCGCAATGAATGCATACGATTGCATGACATGAAAACGTTTGCAGTCGCCAGCAAAGATCGACGGCCCTGCTAGCCTCGTTGTTGCCGCCATGAGACACGCCCGCCATTTCATCGTTGCCGCGCTCATCGCGTCCTACACCGCGGGCGCATTCGCAGAGACCATTGCGACAGTCGCATCGCCCGACGGCGTGCTCAGCGTCAGCGTCACAATCGACGGCGATGGCCGCGCCGGCTACGCGATCGCGCGGGGCGGCCAGCCTGTCATCGCCGAGTCGCGGCTCGGCTTCATCCTCGCGAATGCGCCGAAGCTCGAGCGCAATTTCCGGCTCGAGGAGTGCGCGACCCGCAGCCACGACGAGACCTGGGAGCAGCCCTGGGGCGAGAGGCGCTTCGTGCGCGATCATTACAATGAGCTGCGCATGCGCCTGGTCGAGAAGACGCCGTTGGCGCGGCGGCTTGACCTCGTCTTCCGCGCGCACGACGACGGCATCGGCTTCCGCTACGAGTTTCCGGAGCAGCCGCAGCTCACCGACGTCGGGATCACGGAGGAACTCACGGAGTTCGCGGTCGCGGAACCCGCCACCGCCTGGTGGATACCGGCCGGTGACTGGAACCGCTACGAATACCTGTACCAGAAGACGCCCCTCACCGAAGTCGGGCAGGCGCACACGCCGATCACGATCCGCACGGCAAGCGGCCTGCACCTCGCGATCCACGAGGCGGCGCTCGTCGACTATTCCTCGATGTGGCTGCGAAGGAGCGGCGCGGGGCAGCGGCTGAAGGCGAGCCTATCCCCGTCCGCGGCGGGTCCCCGCGTGCAGCGGCGCGCGCCGTTCGCAACGCCGTGGCGCACGATCCAGATCGCGCCGGACGCCGCCGGGCTCTACATGTCCGACCTGGTCCTCAACCTCAACGAGCCGAATGCGCTCGGAGACGTGTCCTGGTTCAAGCCGTACAAGTACGTCGGCATCTGGTGGTCTCTGCACCTCGACACGCAGTCCTGGGGCACGGGACCGAGACACGGCGCGACCACCGCGAACGCGAAGCGCTACATCGACTTCGCCGACGCCAACGGTTTCCGCGGCGTCCTGATCGAGGGCTGGAACCGCGGCTGGGACGGCAACTGGTTCGCGGACGGGAGCGACTTCAGCTTCACCGAGGCGACGCCGGATTTCGACCTCGAAGCGGTCGCCGCCTATGCAAAGTCGCATGGCGTGCACCTGATCGGTCACCACGAGACCGCCGGCAATGTCGCGCGCTACGAAGAGCAGCTCAGCGCCGCGCTCGACCTGTACCAGCGGCTCGGCATCGACAGCGTCAAGACCGGTTACGTCGCCGACGCCGGCGGCATTCGCGCCCGAGAGGCGGACGGCACGATCCGGTATGAATGGCACGACGGCCAGTTCATGTCGCGCCATCACCTCAAGGTCGTGACCGAGGCCGCGAAGCGCCACATCGCCGTGGACCCGCACGAGCCGATCAAGGACACGGGCCTTCGTCGCACGTACCCGAACTGGGTCGCGCGCGAGGGCGCGCGCGGGATGGAATACAACGCCTGGGGCAATCCGCCGAATCCCCCCGAGCACGAGGCGAACCTCGTCTTCACGCGCATGCTCGCGGGGCCCATGGATTTCACGCCCGGCGTGCTCTCCCTCACAGGCCGCGGCGGGCAGAAGATCCAGTCGACGATCGCCAAGCAGCTCGCGCTCTACGTCGTGATCTACAGCCCCATCCAGATGGTCGCGGACCTGCCGGAGAACTACGCGAAGTACCCGGGGCCTTTCCAGTTCATCAAGGACGTGCCGTCCGACTGGGCCGACACGCGCGTGCTGGGCGGCGAGGTCGGTGATTTCGCCACGATCGCCCGCAGGGACCGCAACAGCGAGGACTGGTATCTCGGCGCCGTCACCGACGAGAACGCGCGTGCACTCCAGATCCCGCTCGATTTCCTGGATGCGGGGAAATCGTACACGGCCGAAATTTATCGTGACGGCGACGACGCGGACTGGAACTCGAATCCACACTCGATCGTGATCGAGAAGCGCCCCGTGAAGGGCACGGACTCGCTTGGGCTTCGTCTTGCGCCCGGCGGCGGTCTCGCGATCCGGTTCGTTGCGACACGCACGGAGTAAGATGGCCCCCAGCGGCATGGAGAATCTGCAATGAACACGAATATCGTTTCCCGCGGGCTCGTCGCGAGCCTTCTGATCATGGCCGCCTCTGCCACCGCGCAACAGGCGCCGCCGGCTCCGTCGCTGGCGGCTTCCGTCGGCGTCCTCGCCTATCCGGCCAAGGGCCAGACCGCCACACAACAGGCGGCGGACGAAACCGAGTGCTACGACTGGTCGAAGACCCAGTCGGGCTACGACCCGAAGGCGCCCCCGCCGGCCGCCGCGCCGACGCAAGCCGCGGCGCCCCAGCAGTCGGCGGCAAGCGGCGCGCGGGCCAAGGGCGCGGTGCGCGGCGCAGCCGCAGGAGCCGTCATCGGCGAAGTTGCGGATAACGATGCGGGCAAGGGCGCCGCGATCGGAGCGACGGCCGGCGTGGTCGCCGGCGGCCGGCAGGCCCGCAAGGCGCAGGAACAGCAGAAAGAAACGGCCGCGGCCCAGCAGCAGGCGAGTGCCGATGCGGCCAAGGCGTCGCAGCAGGCGCTGGCCGATACCTTCAAGAAGGGCCTGTCGGCCTGTCTCGAAACAAAGGGTTACACGGTCAAGTAGCGGCGTCGGGACCCGGGTCCCAGAACCCGCGCTCGTAACCGATTGTCACCGGCCTGCGACTGACCCGGACACCCGGCGTCGGTAGCCTTTGCCCAACTCGCCCTTGTGGGCCAGCGGGCTTTGACGCATGTCCATCACGCTCGACCAGGTGACCAAGCGGTATCAATCGCTTCCGGTCGTCAACGATGTCTCGCTGGAGATCCGGCAGGGCGAATTCCTCGTCCTGCTCGGGCCCTCCGGCAGCGGCAAGAGCACGCTGCTCCGCGCCATCGCAGGCCTCGTCGAGGTGGACCACGGCCGCATCTCGCTGCACGGCCGGGACGTCACCGGGGTCGCGGCCCGCGACCGCGGCGTCGGCTTCGTGTTCCAGCACTACGCGCTGTTCCGCCACATGAGCGTCGCGGACAACGTCGAATTCGCGCTGCGGGTCCGGCGCATGCGCCGCTCCGAGCGCATGGCCCGCCGCGCGGAGCTGCTGAAGCTGGTTGCCCTCGAAGGGATGGACGAGCGCCTGCCGACCCAGCTGTCGGGCGGCCAGCAGCAGCGCGTCGCGGTCGCCCGCGCGCTCGCGCACCGGCCCGAAGTGCTCCTGCTCGACGAGCCGTTCGGCGCGCTCGACGCCAAGATCCGCGAGGAGCTGCGCCGCACCATCCGCCAGATCCAGCAG
>DATBSX010000328.1:0-1771 GCA_036559565.1 Steroidobacteraceae bacterium
GCCCTTGGCGCGCTGATTATCGGCGATGACCTTTGCCTTCTCGGCAGTGGTGACGGACATGGTGTCGAAGATCCTTACGATGGCCCCAGGCGGACCCGGAGCGTCGTGGTGATTTGGGACGTGATTCGGACGGAATCGCACCCTTGGAAAGAGGGCGATTCTAGCACGAAAATCACTTGAATTTCAAGAACTCACGGGCTCCCTCGCGGGCTCGGCGAGGAGGCGCGAAGGCTTCGCGACGCCCGTGTCGACGTCGGCCAGCCCGAGGAGCTCGCCGGCCCCGTAGACGACGCAGCGCCCGCTCGCCGTGCCCGCCGCCGCGACCGCGACGCCGTGGCGGAAGCGCTCGACGTCGTCCGGCGCCAGGTCGACGCGCGGCATGTCCGCAACCAGGACGTCGACCGGCAGCAATCGCTCCAGGCGCGCGTCCGGCGCCATCGCCTCGAGCGTTTCGAGCGTGACGGCGTCGTCGATGACGAATCCGCCCGTGGCGGTCCGGCGGAGCGCAGCGAGATGGGCGCACGTGCCGGCGGCCGCACCGAGGTCCTCGGCGAGCACGCGCACGTACGTTCCCTTGCTGCAGTGGACGTCGACGACTGCGTCCGGCGGCCGCCAGTCGCGCAGCGCGAGCGAGAACAACTCGATCGCGCGCGGCGGGCGCGGGATCTCGATGCCTTCGCGCGCCCAGTCGTAGTACGCGCGGCCGCGGTGCTTGAGCGCGGCGTAACGCGGCGGCGTCTGCTGGCGAGGACCCACGAAGCGCGCCAGGATCGCCTCGAAGGCCGCGCGATCGATCGCCACGGGCAGCGTGCGCGTCACCTGGCCTTCCGCATCGCCCGTGTCGGTCGCGATGCCCAGGCGCACGACCGCCTCGTAGCGCTTCGGCGCATCGAGCAGCGCGTGCGCGAACTTGGTCGCCTCGCCGAACGCGATCGGAAGCAAGCCCGTCGCGAGCGGATCGAGCGTTCCGGTGTGACCGGCTTTCGCGGCGGCGTACAGGCGTCGCGCTCGCTGGAGCGCGGCGTTCGAGCTCAAGCCCGCGGGCTTGTCGAGCAGCAGGACGCCGTCGACGCGGCGGCGGTCGGCGCGCTTCACGAGCCGCGCTTGCGGTCCTCGGCGACGGCCCGGTCGATGAGGCGTGAAAGCTCGAGGCCGGACTCGATCGAGTCGTCGTAGACGAACGTGAGCTGCGGCACCGTGTAGAGCGACAGGCGACGCGCGAGCTCGCTTCGCAGGAAACCGGCCGTGCGGCCGAGCGCCGCGACCGTTTCGGCCGCGTGCTCGCGGCCGGCGAGGTCGGTGACCAGCACCTTCGCGTGGGACAGGTCGGGCGTCACCTCGACGTGCGTGACCGTGACCTTGCCGACGCGCGGGTCCTTGATCTCTTCGCGCAGGAGCTGCGAGATCTCGCGCTGGATCTCGTCGCCGATGCGCGCCGAGCGCGGGGAATGCCGCTTCGCCATTCCTATCGCCTATCGCCCGTCGCAGCCTCTTACAGCGTGCGCGTGACTTCCACGATTTCGTACGCCTCGAGCTGGTCGCCCTTCTGGATGTCGTTGTAGCCGCGCACCGAGAGGCCGCACTCGAAGCCCGCCTTGACCTCGCGCACGTCGTCCTTGAAGCGCTTGAGCGAGTCGAGCTCGCCGTCGTGGACCACGACGTTCTCGCGCAGCACGCGGATCTTCGAGCCGCGGCGCACCAGGCCCTCGAGGACCATGCAGCCCGCGACCGTTCCGACCTTGCTGATGCGGAACACCTCGCGCACCTCGAT
>DATBSX010000329.1:0-1566 GCA_036559565.1 Steroidobacteraceae bacterium
TCATCGGTTCTGTATATACCAGCGAATCGTCGTGGCGAGACCGGACTCGAAGCTCTCGCGCGGCCGCCAGCCGAGCTCGCGCGCGATCTTCGAGCTGTCGATCGCATAGCGCCGGTCGTGGCCGGGACGGTCCTTCACGAAGGTGATGAGCTCGGCGTAGTTGCCCGCTCTGCGTGGGCTCGCTTCATCCAGCAGGGAACAAAGCTTCCGGACCAGATCGATGTTCGCCTCTTCCGCGCCGCCGCCGATGTTGTAGGTCTCGCCGGCGCGGCCGCGCTCGAGCACGAGGCGCAGCGCTTCGCAGTGGTCGAGCACGTAGAGCCAGTCGCGCACGTTGCGGCCGTCGCCGTAGACCGGGAGCGGCTTGCCCGCGAGCGCATTGCGGATCGTCAGGGGAATCAGCTTCTCGGGAAACTGATAGGGCCCGAAGTTGTTCGAGCAGTTGGTCGTAAGGGTCGCCATGCCGTACGTGTGATGGTAGGCGCGCACCAGGTGGTCAGCGGCCGCCTTGGACGCCGAGTAAGGGCTGTTCGGCGCGTACGGCGTGGTCTCGCTGAACGCCGGATCGTGCGGGCCGAGCGAGCCGTAGACCTCGTCGGTCGAGACGTGGAGAAAACGGATGTCCTTCGAGAATGCCCTGGCTTCCTCTAGCAACGAGAAGGTGCCGACGACGTTGGTCTCGATGAACGCCGCCGGCCCCGCGATCGAGCGGTCGACGTGGCTTTCGGCGGCGAAGTGCACGATCGCCCTGGGCTGGTACTGGTTCAGCAGCTTCCTCACCAGCTCGCGGTCGCAGATGTCGCCCTTCACGAAGACGTGGCGCGAATCGTTGCGCAGCGACTCGAGATTGCGCAGGTTGCCGGCGTAGGTGAGCTTATCCAGGTTGACGATGGGTTCGCCGCTTTCTTTCAGCGTGGAAAGGACGAAATTCGCGCCGATGAAGCCCGCGCCGCCGGTGACCAGGATCATGTTCTCGTTGCCCGCAGGACGAGATTCTTGCCGATCACCGGGTCGAGGCAGACGTCGAGCGCCCGGGAAAGCGGAAACAGGTATCTATCATAGACTCGCACCGCGCGAGGGTTGAGCTCGCCGCTCGCCGGGCCGAGCGTCCTGAACGTCAGCGCGGCGAGGAACCCCAGGCTGTCCGCGTAGCGCACATCGTCGACGGCAAAGCGGGCTCGCCGCACGAGCTCGGCGAGCGCTTTCTTCCGATAGCGGCGCACGTGGCCGATGCGGCGGTCCATGGCCGAATACAGGATCATGAAGGCCGGCACGTATAGCAGCAGGCGGCCGCCGGGCTTGAGCACGGTGCGCAGCTCCCGCAGCGCGGCGGCATCGTCCTCGATGTGCTCGAGCACGTTGAACGAATACACGAGATCGATCGACTCGGCCCGGATGTTCTTGACGTCTGCATGCGTGCGCAGCCCCTTCGCCTCCAGCGCCCGCCGCAGCCCCGCATCGGGCTCGACGCACTGGATGTCGACCTTTCTCTGCTGCAACTCTGCGGCGAAGGTGCCGGTTCCCGCGCCGAAATCCAGGACCCGCTTGCCCCCGGCGGCAAGCGGC
>DATBSX010000330.1:0-5717 GCA_036559565.1 Steroidobacteraceae bacterium
CCTGGGAACCTCTCGACCCTAATGTGAAAAACCCAGGAGCCTGGCTTAGCGGCAGTATTGTGCAAGTCCGCCTCGTTGCGGAAAGCCTTAAGTGCCACGGCCTGCTCCACTTGTTGCTCCGGATCGAGAGCAGCGGTCTAAAACGGCACAGGCGGGTGGCGCCTCTCGATTTCCGCCATGGCTGACGATCGACCCGACCTCCGGCGGCGCCTGCGCGCCGCGCGCCGCGCCGTGCCGGCCGCCGAACGCCGGCGTGCGGCCGCCGCAATCGACCGCGCGCTTGCGAGCCTCGGCCTGCCGCGCCCGGGCAGCCGCATCTCCGCGTTTCATCCCTTCGACGGCGAGATTGACCCCTCGGTCCTGCTCGCTCGGGCGCGGGCACTCGGATGCCGCGTCTACTACCCCGTCATCACGAGCCTGCGGGCGCGCCGCATGCGCTTCGTCTCCCCGGCCGGGGATGCCTCCGCGGACACGATCAACCCGCGCTGGCTCGACCTCGTCCTCGTGCCGCTCGTCGGCTTCGATGAGCGCGGCACCCGCCTCGGCATGGGGGCCGGGTTCTACGACCGACACTTCGCATTCCTCACGCACCGGCGCACCTGGCACAGGCCCCGCCTCCTCGGCCTCGCCTTCGACGTGCAGCGGGTCGAGCGCCTTGCCGACGCCGCGCACGACGTGCCGCTCTGGGGGATCGTGACCGACCGCGGCATCTACGGCCGCGCCGCCTCTCAATCGATGGCTGCGATGGGGATGACAGCACGATGAAGTACTGGCTGATGAAGTCCGAGCCAGACAGCTTCGGCATCGATCAGCTGGCGAAGATGCCGGGACAGAGGGCAGCCTGGGACGGCGTGCGCAACTACCAGGCGCGCAACATGCTGCGCGACGATTTTGCCCTTGGAAACCGGGCTTTTTTCCACCATTCGAGCTGCGACGTGCCCGGGATCTACGGCACGATGGAGGTCGTCGGCGCCGGCCGGCCCGATGCGAGCGCATTCGATCGCAAGAGCAAGTACTACGACGCCGACAGCGATCCCGCGAGCCCCCGCTGGTACCAGGTCGAGGTGCGCCTGCTGAAGAAATTCGCTCGCCCGGTGACGCTCGAGATGCTGCGCGAGCATGCCGCGGGTGCGTTGAAGGACCTCATCGTGTTGCGTCGAGGCAATCGGCTTTCGGTGATGCCCGTCACGGCGGCGGAGTGGAAATTCATTCACCGACTCGCGCGTGAAGACGCAGCGTGATCAATCGCGAGGCGCATGATGACGCGCGCGTCGCTTACCCCTTGCTTGCAATCCCGTCAACCATGTATATACTCGACCTCGGATTAACACCGACATGGAGATCCAACATGGCGACCAAGAAAAAGGCAAAGAAGAAGGCTTCCAAGAAGAAGTAAGCCCCTTGCCTGATGAAACGGCGGTTGGCTGATCGAAAGACCACCAACCCCCGCTTCAGGAAGAGATGAGACTGTGCCCGCGTAAGCGGGCACAGTTTTTTCCGGAGCCCGCACATGGACGCCGACTCGAAGAAGAAAGCCGCAGCCCTCGCCGCACTCGACTACGTCGAGGACGGCATGACGGTGGGCGTCGGCACCGGATCCACGGTCAATCATTTCATCGCGGCATTGAAGGACAGGCGCAACCGCATCGCGGGCGCCGTTTCATCGTCGGAAGCGAGCACCCGCCTGCTGCAGGAAGCGGGCATCGAGGTCCGCTCGCTCAACGACACGGGCGATCTCTCGCTCTACGTGGACGGAGCCGACGAGGCGACCCGGCACCTCGCACTCATCAAGGGCGGCGGCGGCGCGTTGACCCGGGAAAAGATCGTCGCGGCGGCCAGCCGCCGCTTCGTCTGCATCGTGGACGACACCAAGGTCGTGGACGTGCTCGGGCGATTTCCCCTACCCGTCGAGGTCATTCCCATGGCCCGTTCGCTGGTCGCGCGCAAGCTCGCCGGCCTCGGGGGGCAGCCGGTCCTGCGCACGGGTTTCAGGACCGACAACGGCAACGAGATCCTCGATGTCCACAACCTGAAGATCATGGACCCCTCCGCGCTCGAGGCGCAGATCGGGCTCCTGGTCGGCGTCGTCGAGGTCGGCCTCTTCGCCCGGCGCGGAGCGGACGTCCTCCTGGTCGCGGGCGACGCCGGCGTACAAACGCTGAAGCGGTGAGGCACGCAGCGCGCCCATGAAGGTGCGTGACAGCGGAATGCCGGCGGCCGCCACCTGGGACGGGTTCTTCGATCCCGGTTTCATCCTCGGCCAGCTCGCCTTCGATCTCCGTGCCGACGTGGTCGACTTCGGTTGCGGCTACGGCACCTTCACGGTCGCCGCCGCAGCTCGCACGACCGGCATCGTCCATGCCATCGATGTCGAGGCCGAGATGGTCGAGGCCACGATCTCGCGCGCCCGCGCACTCGGCCTCACGAACGTCAGCGGCGCGCGGCGCGACTTCGATTCGGAAGGCACCGGCCTGCCGGACGCGTCGGTCGGCTACGCAATGCTGTTCAACCTGCTGCATGCCGCGGACCCGATGCCGATGCTCCGCGAGGCCTGCCGCGTGCTGAAGCCCGGCGGCCGCCTCGCCGTGATCCACTGGGTGCACGACGCCCAAACTCCGCGCGGCCCCGACCTCGCGATCCGCCCGCGGCCGGATCAATGCCGTCGCTGGCTCGAGGAGGCGGGCTGCGAGATCCTCATCCGTTTCGCCGCACTGCCGCCCTGGCACTTCGGCGTCGTGGGCACCCGGCGATGAGCCCGCTCCGGCGTCGCGCCGCGGGCTGCTTGCTTGGGACGATGGCCGGACTCGCGCTGCTATTTTTCGCGTCCGTATTCGCCGTGTCGGAATGGAAGATCCGCCGCCACTACGACGCGCCGCTAGTGCCCCTGCATGCCCTTGCGCCCGCCGATCCCGTGGCGGGGGAGCACTGGGCGAAGCTCGTCGGTTGCTGGTCCGGGTGTCACGGCGACCGCGGCGAAGGTGGCAGCGAACACATCGAGGGGATCGTGACCCATACGGCACCGACGCTGTCGGGGGTACTGCCGCAGTACAGCGACGCCGAGCTCCTGCGACTCATCCGGTACGGCGTAAAGCGAAACGGGCGAAGCGCCGTCGGCATGATCTCGTATACGTTCTGGGCGCTCGGCGACCAGGACATCGCAAACATCATTTCCCACCTGCGGCGGCAGCCGGCAACGCCGCCGGTCCCGCGCCGGCTCGACCTGACCATGCGCGGCCGAATCGCCCTCGTGACCGGGGCGTGGAAGGTTTCTGCCGAGCAGGTCGACCGGAACATTCCGCGCTGGGGCGAGCTGCCCCGCGAAACGCCGTACGAACGGGGACGTTACCTCGCGAGCGTCATCTGCAGCGAGTGCCATGGCCTCGACTTCAAAGGCAATGCGCTCGAAGGCGCCCCGTCGCTCGTCGTGCTCGGGGCCTACGATCCGGTCGCGTTCCGAACGCTGATCCGCAGCAACCGCGCCGTCGGCGGCCGCAGGATTGCGCCGATGGGATGGACTCCGGAAGTCGGGTTTACCGACGTGGAGCTCGACGATCTCTATGCGTTCCTGCGCGCGTACCACGGCCTCGACCCGACCGACATGCGCGACCTCAGGTGACCGGCCCGGTCTTCGCACGGCCCCGCAGAAACGAAAAAGCCGGCGCAGGGCCGGCTCTCTCGTGGTGTTGGCTGGGGGACTAGGATTCGAACCTAGGTTGGCGGAGTCAGAGTCCGCAGTCCTACCGCTAGACGATCCCCCAAATTCGGTTCGTCCGCAGAAGAAAGATCAGCGCTTGCTGAACTGCGTCCCGCGGCGTGCCTTGCGCCGGCCGACCTTCTTGCGCTCGACCTCGCGCGCATCGCGCGTCACGAAGCCTGCGGCGCGAAGCGGCTTGCGCAGCTCCGGATCGTAATCCATCAGCGCGCGCGTGATGCCGTGGCGGATCGCGCCTGCCTGGCCCGTGATGCCGCCGCCCTCGACCAGGACGTTGATGTCGAAGCGATCGGTCATCTTCACCAGTTCGAGCGGCTGGCGCACGATCATCACCCCGGTCTTGCGGCCGAAAAACTCGTCGAGCGGGCGGCCGTTGACCGTGATCGCGCCCTTGCCGAGCTTCAGGAAGACGCGCGCCGCAGACGACTTGCGCCGGCCGGTGGCGAGGGATGCGCTGGATGCCATGTTCGGGTCCTTAGAGCTCGAGCTGCTTCGGCTGCTGTGCGGCGTGCGGATGCGCGGTGCCTGCGAATACGTGGAGCTTGCGGTACATCTGCCGGCCGAGAATCGTCTTCGGCAGCATGCCCTTGACCGCGTACTCGATCGCGCGCTCCGGGTGTTCGGCCAGGAGCTTTCCGAGCGCCACCGTCTTCAGGTTGCCGAGGTATCCGGTGTGCTGCTGGTAGACCTTGTCGCGCTTCTTGTTGCCGGTGACCGCCACCTTCTCCGCATTGATGACGATGATGTAATCGCCGCAATCGACGTGGGGCGTGAATTCCGGCTTGTGCTTGCCGCGCAGCCGCATGGCAATCTGGGAAGCGAGCCTGCCGAGCGTCTTGCCGGACGCATCAACCAGGTACCAGTCGCGTCGCACGCGCTCTGGAGTCGCGAAAGCCGTCTTCATCTTGGGCCCCTGAAAAGGGTCGGGTACGTGAAAGGCCGGCAAGTTTACACAGATGGCCGGGGCTTGCAAAGCCGCGCCGCGCTGCTCGCAAGTCCTTGTCGCGACAGGGGAAGGAACGCGGGTATCGCTATATAATATGCGTTGCATGGACCCACGTGTCCTTTCACCCCTCGACCGCCTCCTGGATCTGGCCGAAACCGGCCTGCGCGGGAGCTTTGCGAGGCCGGCGAGCAGCCGCCCGACCCCCGGAAATCCGGGCGCTGCGCCTGCCGACCCGGCGCGGCGACGGCATGCCGCGGGCCTCATGCGGGTCAATCACGCCGGGGAAATTGCGGCCCAGGGCCTCTACCAGGGCCAATCCCTCACCGCCCGCCACCCGGAAACCGAGGCCGCGCTGCGTCACGCCGCGGCGGAAGAAGGCGACCACCTCGCCTGGTGCCGGGACCGGCTCGATGAGCTCGGTTCGCGTCCTTCCTTGCTGAATCCGGTGTGGTACGCGGGCTCCGTCGCCATCGGGGCGCTCGCGGGCCTTTTCGGCGATCGGACGAGCCTCGGATTCATGGCGGAAACGGAGCGTCAGGTCGAGGGCCATCTCGCGGATCACCTCGATCGCCTGCCCGCGGATGATCTGCGCAGCCGCGCCATCGTCGAGCAGATGCAGGTCGACGAGATCGGCCATGGTCGCGCGGCCATTGAGGCCGGAGCAACGACGCTGCCGGAACCGGTGCCGAGACTCATGCGATTCGCCGCCCGGGTCATGACCGGCACGGCATACTGGATCTGACCGATGTCCGATTATGTCTTGCGATGCGCGCAAGCCTGTAATACAACGTGGCGGGACCGCGGGGCCGACGAGCCTCGCGCTGACTACTCCAGGGGAGCCCAATGGAAGAAGCCGTCAAGCAACTGACCGACATCCCGGCGATCAATCGCTTCCTCAGTTACTGCCGCGTGCGCACCGTGCCTTCCAAGACGGCGCTGATCCACGCCGGTGACTTGCCGGATGTCCTTTATTACATCATCCGCGGCTCGGTCGAAGTCATGATCGAGGACGAGGACGGCAACGAGATGGTCCTCGCTTACCTGAACAAGGGCCAGTTC
>DATBSX010000331.1:0-2956 GCA_036559565.1 Steroidobacteraceae bacterium
ATCGGCGACAGCCTGACGGAGCTGCGCGCCACGATCCAGGACTGGCAGCCGCAGGTCTGCTTCAACCTGCTCGAGGAATTCGGCGGCATCGTCACCTATGACCAGCACGTCGTCGCCTACCTCGAGCTGCTGCGCCAGTCCTACACCGGCTGCAACCCGCGCGGGATGATGCTTTCGCGCGACAAGGTGCTTTCCAAGCAGATCCTCGCGTACCACCGCATCCCGACACCGCACTTCGCGGTGTTCCGGCGCGGGCCGGCGATCCGGATCCCGAAGATGCTGCGTTTCCCGCTGTTCGTGAAATCCGCGACCGAAGACGCCTCGCTCGGCATCGCGCAGGCATCCATCGTCGAGGACGCGCCGCGATTGCGCGAACGCATCGAGTTCATCCACGAGCACACGCAGTCCGATGCGCTGGTCGAGGAATACATCGAGGGACGCGAGCTGTACGTCGGCGTGCTCGGCAACGAGCGGATCCGCACGCTGACGCCCTGGGAATTCATCTTCGGCGAGCTGAAGGCCGGGCGCGCCGCAATCGCGACGCGCAAGGCGAAGTGGGACCGCGCGTACCAGAAGCGGCACGGCATCACGAGCGGCAAGGCGGAGGACCTCCCGGCGGGGCTCGCCGAGAAGATCGACCGCCTCGCGCGGCGCATCTACCGCGCGCTGCACATGACCGGTTACGCGCGCATCGACTTCCGCGTGCGCGCGGACGGCACGCCATTCGTGCTCGAGGCGAACGCCAACCCGAACCTCGAGCGCGAGGAGGACTTTGCCGACGCCGCGCTGCATGACGGCATCCCGTACCCGGCGCTGCTCGGGCGCCTGATGTCGCTAGGGCGCGGGTACCGGGCGGAGTGGCGGGAGGATTAGGCTGTGGCGACCACAGGTTTGCAGGAGGGGACAGTCCCCTTCAGCGAAAGGTTTTCCCGGCAGCAAAGACGGCGGCAGCTGAAGGGGACAGTCCCCACTATTTCAGGTGCTGATCCAGCCAGCCGATGACTTCCTGGTGCCACTGCAGGCTGTTCGCAGGCTTCAGGATCCAGTGGTTCTCGTCGGGGAAGTACAGGAAGCGGCTTTCGATGCCGCGCCGCTGCAGCGCCGTGAACGTCGCGAGTCCCTGGGTGTAGGGCACGCGATAGTCGAGCGCGCTGTGGATCACGAGCATCGGCGTCTTCCAGGCCTTCACGAAATTCGCGGGATTGGATTTCTCGTGGCCTTCGGGATTGTCGTAGTACGGCCCGCCGTGGTCCCACTCCGGGAACCACAGCTCCTCGGTCGTGTAGTACATCGAGCGATTGTCGAAGAGTCCCGAGTGATTGACGAGGCATCGGAAGCCATCCGGCCAGTTGCCCGCGATCCAGTTCATCATGTACCCGCCGTATGAGCCGCCGAGCGCGCAGGCGTGATCGCGGTCCAGCCACGGGAATTTTTCGGCCGCGGCCGCCAGGCCCTTCTGCAGGTCCTCGAGCGGCTTGCCGCCCCAGTCGCCGCTGATCGAGTCGGTGAAGTCCTGTCCGTAGCCGGTCGAGCCGTGGAAGTCGATGAAGATAACGCCGTAGCCCGCGCCGGCAAAGACCTCCGGGTTCCAGCGATAGCTCCAGGTGTTGGCGAAACTCGACTGCGGCCCGCCGTGCACGATGAAGGCGACCGGGTAGCGCCGGTCGGCCGCGAAATTCCAGGGCTTCATCGCATAGCCGTAGACTCTCTCGCCGCCCGCGCCCTCGAAGCTGAACTGCTCGAACGCGCCGAACCGGACGTCCGTGAGCCGCGAAGCGTTGACGCTCGTCACCTGGCGCGACGGCCCGCTGCCGTCGATCTGGTAAAGATCGGCAGGCGCCGCGAGGTTCTGCAACCCATAGACGATGCGCTTGCCTGCGACCTCGAACTCCGTGACGTTGCCGGCGCCGGTGAGCTTCCTGCGCTCGCCGCTGCCCAGGTTGATCGAGAAGAGCGGCCGCTGGCCGATGTCGTCCGCGATCGCATAGACCTCTCGCCCGTCCGGCGAGAAGCGGAATTCCGCGATCGAGCGGTCCCAGTCGCGCGTCGTGAAGCGGATCGCGCCGCTGCGGGCATCGCGCACGACGAGGCGGAAGCGGTCGGCTTCGAATCCCGCGCGCTCCATCGAAACGTGCGCGATCAGGCTGCCGTCCGGCGAATACGCCGGCTGCGCGTCCCAGGCCGGGTTGTCGGAGGTCAGGTTGACCGGCGCGGCGCTTCCGTCCACCGGCACGCGATAGATGTCGAAGTTCGTCGAGGTCGCCTCGCTCCGGCCGCGCACGCGCGCGGAAAACACGACCTGCGCCCCGTCCGGGCTGAAAGCGTAATCCGCGCGCCCGCCGAAGGGTTTCGAGGGAACTTCCGCATCGAGCGCCGCGGTGAGCGGCACGGGATCCCCGCGCGTCCTGTGCTCGGCATCGAGCGCGACCGCGAACAGCTTCGAGAGGCGCCCATCCTCCCACTTGTCCCAGTGGCGCACGAACAGCTGGTCGTAAGCCTGGCCGTGGCCCTTCGCACCCTGCTTTTCCTCGACGCGCTTGCGCGTGCATTCGAGGTCGCGGCAATCGGGGAAAACTTCGATCGCAACGGCGAGCCGATCGCCGCGCGGCGACGCGCGAAATCCCGCGACATCGAGCGGCAGGCGCGTGACCTGCGTCGCCTCGCCACCGGAGATCGGCAGGAACCAGACCTGGGCCAGTCCCGTGCGCGTGGACAGGAAATAGACTCCGCTGCCATCGGCCGCCCAGTCGGCTGCGCTGTCGTTCTCTTCATTGCTCGTGACGCGCCGGGGCGCCGCATCGCCGTCGAGTTCGAGCAGCCACAGGTCGGTGCGGCCGCGGTCGGCGGCCAGGTCGGTCTCCCGCAGCGTGTAGACGACCCGCTTGCCGTCGGGCGACAGCGCCGGCTCCGCGAGCCGCGCGAAGCCGACGAGATCCGCCGCAGTGAGGCCGTGCGG
>DATBSX010000332.1:0-6015 GCA_036559565.1 Steroidobacteraceae bacterium
ATCACGCCGGTCCAGATCAGGAAATCGTTGATTACGCCGCGATTGTTGAGGAGCCCGATCCAGGCGTAGACGCGCAGCAGGAACGAGATCCAGAAAGGCAGGATCACCGCGAGCAGCAGCAGCTGCCGGCGCTGTGGGGGCTGGCGCGCGATGTAGTAGGCCATCGGGTAGCCGAGCAGCAGGCACAGCAGCGTGCTGATCGCCGCCATCTTGAGCGAGGCCAGGTAGATGATCCCGTAGTAGCCGTCCTGGAACAGGAAGGTGAAGTTCGTGAGCGTGGCGTGGATTCCCTCGAACCCGTGCTCGCCCCATTGCAGCAGCGACGTGAATGGCGGCTGCGCGATGATCGGATCCGCGACGCTGATCTTCAGGATGATCAGGAACGGCGCCAGGAAGAACAGCAGCAGCCAGAAGTACGGGACCGCCACCGCGCGCTTGAGCCAGCGCAGCGAATGGTCGCCGTTGCCGTTCGATGGGCCGCTCATGTGCGCAGCAGGATGGTGCTGCCGACCTCCCAGGACAGGAACACCTCGTCATCCCACTCCACAGTCAGCTTGGCCGAGCGCCGCAGGTTCTGTGCGCTGACCTGGACGATCGCCCCGGTCCGGGTCCGAACGCGATACAGCGACTGGTCGCCGAAGTAGCCGAGATCGCGGACGACGCCCTTCACGACGTTGCGCTCGCCGCCGGCCGGCGCCTCGCGGCTGATCGTGATCTTCTCCGGCCGCACCGCGACGCAGAGTTCGCTGCCCGGACCGGGCGCATCTTCGCAGGCGACCGCGAGGTCGGCATCGAGCGCATCCGAGTGCAGCGTCACGCGGCCGTTCGACGAGCCCGACACGCGCCCCTCGATCAGGTTGATGTTGCCGACGAAGCCCGCGACGTAGCGGTTGGCCGGGTACTCGTAGACCTCCCCGGGCGTGCCGACCTGCGCGATCCGGCCCGCGTGCATGACCGCGATGCGGCTCGCGAGCGTCATCGCCTCGTCCTGGTCGTGGGTGACGACGACGAAGGTCGTGCCGAGCTGGTACTGCAGGTTCGCGAGCTCGAACTGCGTGTGTTCGCGCAGCTTCCTGTCGAGCGCCGCAAGCGGCTCGTCGAGCAGCAGGAGCTTCGGCCGCTTCACCAGCGCGCGGGCGAGCGCCACGCGCTGCTTCTCGCCGCCCGACAGCTTGTCGGGCTTGCGGCCCGCGAGCGGGCCGAGCTTCACGAGCGCCAGCATCTCCGCCACGCGCTCGCGGATCTGCGGCTCGGGCACGCGCTCCTTCTTGAGGCCGTAAGCGACGTTCTGCTCGACCGTCATGTGCGGGAAGAGCGCATAGGACTGGAACATCAGGTTGACCGGCCGCTCGTAGGGCGGCACGTCGGTCATGTCCACGCCGTCGATCAGTATCCGTCCCGAGGTCGGGTGCTCGAAGCCCGCGAGCATCCTGAGCAGCGTCGTCTTGCCGCAGCCGGAGCTGCCGAGAATCGCGAACAGCTCGCCGCGCAGGATGTCGAGCGTCACGTCGTTCACGGCGGTGACGCCGTCGAAGGCCTTCGTTACCGAGCGGACCTGGATGAGCGGAGATGCCTTGGGGTCGTTCACAGGCCGGTCTTCACGCGGGACCAGAGGCGGGAGCGGAGCCGTTCCTGCATCGGGTCGTGGATGACGCCGGTGTAGAGCGCCTGTCGCACGGATTCCGGCGGGTACACGGCGGGGTCATTGCGCACCTCGGGCGGCAGCATGGCTTTCGCTGTCAGGTTCGGCGTCGCATAACGCGTCTCGATGCTGATCGGGGCGGCGACGTCGGGGCGGAGCAGGAAGTTCAGGAAGAGGTGGGCGTTGTTCGGATGCGGTGCGTCGGCGAGGATGAACCAGAGGTCGAACCAGGCGAGCGTCCCCTCTTTCTGGGTCGTGTACGCGAGCGGCACCGGCTTGCCGACCTGCTTGCCGCGCATCATCGCCTGCGCATAATCCCCGGACCAGCTCATCGCGATGCACACTTCCTCGTTCGGCAGGTCAATCAGCATCTTCGCCGAGCTGAAGTAGCGGATGTAAGGCCGCACGCCCTTCAGGAGTTTCTCGACGTCGGCGAGGTCCTTCGGATCCAGGCTGTTCGGGTCGCGGCCGAGGTAGAGCAGCGCCATCGGAATCACGTCCGTCGGCTCGTCGAGGAAAGTGACGCCGCAGTCGGCGAAGCGCTTCACGACTTCCGGCTTGAACAGCATGTCGCCGCTCGTGACCGGCGCATCGGGCATGCGCTCCAGGATCATGCGCTTGTTGTACGCGAAGCCCGTCGTGCCCCAGAGATAAGGCACGCCGTAGCGGTTGCCCGGGTCGTCGAATGCGACTTTTTCCATCACCCAGGGATCCAGGTAACGCAGATTAGGCAGTTTGGATTTATTGAGCGGCTGATAGACGCCGATCGGGATCAGGCGCGCCGAGTAACGCTCCGCGTGCACGATGACGTCGTAGCCGGTGCGCCCGGCGAGCAGCCGCGCCTCCGCCATCTCGGTCGAGTCGTAGGTGTCGTAGTTGACCTTGATCCCGTATTCGCGCTCGAAATTCCTGATCGTGTCCGGCGCGATGTAGTCGGGCCATGTAAAGACGTTCAGGACCTTTTCCTCGGCGGCGGTCGCCGCGCCCGCTGCGACGAGGGCCAGGAGGGCGAACGGCGCAAGCCAGGGCTTCACGGGCTACATGCCCCCGAGGCCGCGCTTCAGGAGCGCGCGGGCGATGATGAGGCGCTGCACTTCGCTGGCGCCCTCCCAGATGCGATCGACGCGCAATTCGCGGTAGAAGCGTTCGGCGGCGTTCTCGCGCATGTAGCCGCGGCCGCCCAGGATCTGCAGTGCGCGGTCGGCGATGCGGTTCGCCGCTTCCGACGCGTAGAGCTTCGCGATCGAGCAGCGTGCGTGCAGGGAGCGCAGGTCGTCGCCCCGGTCGTGGGCGACCGCCGCTTCGAACGTGATGAGCCGCGCGGCCCAGAGTTCGGTGACGCAGTCCGCGAGCATCGCCTGGACCATCTGCTTCTCGGCGAGCGCCTCGCCGCCGATCATGCGCGTGCTCGCGAAGGCGGTCGCCTCCTCGATGAGCCGTGCCGACGCCCCGCAGCAGCGCGCCGCGATCATGAGCCGCTCGCGCCGGAACCAGGCATGCGAGAAGCGCATGCCGTCGCCCTCCGGGCCGAGGCGCTGGCCCTCCGGCACGAACACGTCCTGGAACCGGTAGGTCGGGTGGTGCGCGCTGAACGTATGGCTGAAGAGCGGCGATCGCAGGACCTCGATGCCCGGCGTTTCCTTGTCTATGAAGAAGAGGGAGTCGGAGCCCGCGTGCGGGCCATCCGCAATCCGCGCCTGCAGGATGAAATAGTCGGCGTGATTCGCGCTCGTGACGTACCACTTCTCGCCGTCGATGCGGTATCCGCCCTTTGCGCGGCGCGCGGTCGTCTCGACCGAGACGTCCGAGCCAGACCCACTCTCCGTGATCGCGTAGCACTCCTTCCGCACGCCGCTCATGAGCGGCAGGATGTAGCGCTGGATCTGTTCCTCGGTGCAGGCCTCGAACATCCAGCCCTGGGCCTCCGAAAAACACCAGCACAGTGCATTCGTCACGCGCCCCAGCTGCTCCCAGACCGCGACCTGGTCGACGATGCGCGCCTCGCGCCCGCCGCGGGATTTCGGCACGTCCATGCCGCTGAACCCGAGCTCGATCGCGAGCTTCTTGTGCCGCTTCTCGACCTCGGGCGGCAGCCGGCCCTCGTGCAGCTCGGCCTCGACTTCGAAGGGAATCAGCTCTTCGGTCGCGAACCTGAAGGCGCGGCCCTGCCATTCCCGTGCGGTTGCGTCGAGCGTGACGTCCATGGCTAGTCCCGCTCCCCCGCTTCGGGCTGGCTGAAGTGCCGCGGGAACACGTCCGCCAGGTACGACAGGGAAATTCGCCTGGCGCGTTCGCGGCTCATCGAATCCGGCCGCACCAGGAGGTCGAGCCAGAGGCCGTCCGTCAGGGCAGCCAGACCGTCGGCGACGAGCGCGGGTTCGACGTCCGAATATCCGCCCTCCTCGCAGAGCTTGGCGCAGATGACGCGGACCATGTCGTCATAGGACCGGTCCCGCTCCGCGCAGATCCGCCGGTAGGTTGGCCGGAAGCGCCGCTCGCCCCAGAAGGCGAACCACACCGCGAGCTTGTCCCGCGAACAGATGGTGCGGCGGAAATCGAGCTCGACCATGGCGAGCAGCCCGGCGACCGGGGAGATCTCGCCGACCGAAGCCGCCTCCTGGCAGGCGTTCCGGTATTCGTCGGCGAGGTAACGGAGGGTCTCTGTCAGGAGTCCGTCCTTGCTGCGGAAATGCAGGTTGACGATGCCCTGGCTGAGCCCGGCTTCCTGGGCAACCGTGGCGATCGTCGTGTCGGCGAGGCCGCGGTCGGCGACGCAGCGGATGGTGGCCAGGATCAGCTGCTCGCGACGTTCCTCGGGAGGCGCCGTACGGCGCTTCTGGACCACCGCGAGCTGACGTTTCGCATTCACAAAAATACGTGCTTAATCAGTGGCTTAAGCGAAATCCGGGCGCGCATGGAGGCACCATCTTACCGGGTTTGCCCGGGCAATCAAATGAATGAACACATATTCACTCGTCATGGACGGCACAGCCCCGTTTGGGGGAAAATGGGCCATCCCCGATCGACTCCAGCGGACTCGGCAGGAGGGCAGCCAACATGACCCGAAGCCTCGCGAAATCGAATGCCCAGTTCCAGAAGGCCATCCGCCGCCTCCCGCTCGGCGTTTCCTCCAATTTCCGCTTCTGGGGCGAGGACAAGACCATCTACGTGAAGTCGGCCAAGGGCGCCCGGCTGACCGACATCGATGGCAATGAATACATCGACTACCGGCTGGCCTATGGCCCCTGCATCCTCGGCTATGCGGATGCTCGCGTGGACGCGGCGGCCCGCGCCGGCATCGACGTCGGCGGGGTTTTCGCCCTCT
Source organism: Steroidobacteraceae bacterium (assembly GCA_036559565.1). Classification (GTDB taxonomy): domain Bacteria; phylum Pseudomonadota; class Gammaproteobacteria; order Steroidobacterales; family Steroidobacteraceae; genus SCUD01. The sequence goes on from DATBSX010000332.1 coordinate 4,968, forward strand.
CCACCGAGCGCGAGTGCGCGGTTGCCGAGCGGATCGCCAGCATGGTCCCCGCCGCGGAACTCGTGCGCTTCTCGAACTCCGGCACCGAGGCCGTGATGGCGGCCCTGCGCGTCGCCCGCGCCTACACGGGCAAGGACTCGTACGTCGTCATCGAGGGCGGCTACCACGGCGTTTTCGACGCCGCGCTCTGGACGACCGCCATCGAGGACTGGCACCCGGGCCACGGCGACCCGCAGCTCGTTACCTACGGCGCGGGCGTGCCCCACGTTCTGCGGGCCCTGATCCACGCCGTGCCGATGAACGACGCCGACCGCCTCGAAAGCGTATTCAAGGCCTACGGCGACCAGATCGCGGCCTTCCTCATCGAGCCGATCATGGGCAATTGCTGCTCGATTTCGGCCACGCGCGAGTTCCTGCGCGACGCGCGCGCGCTCTGCGACAAGTACGGAATCCTCCTCATCATCGACGAGGTGAAGACGGGCTTTCGCGTCGCCCGCGGCGGCGTGCAGGAGCTCTTCGGAGTCAAGGCCGACATCTGCACCTTCGCCAAGGCGATGGGCAACGGCTACCCGATCTCCGTGTGCTGCGGTCGCGAAGACATCATGCGCAAGTTCGGCCAGGGCGTCGTGCACGGAGGCACCTTCACCTGCCACTCGGTCGCCCTCGCCGCGGCGGAAAAGACGCTGGAAATCCTGGCTGAGACCCCTGCCCTCGCGCACATCGCCGACTACGGCATGAAGCTGCGCGCCGGCATGAGCCAGATCCTTTCGCAGCGCGGCATCAAGCACTCCTTCAGCGGCCATCCCTCGATGAGCGGCCTCTTCTTCAGCGAAAAGCCGCCGCGCGACTACCGGGACTGGGCCTCGAGCGATTACACTTTCTACGAAGCACTGGCGCCGCACCTCCACGACCTCGGCGTGCTCTGCGAGCCCGACTCGCGCGAGCCCTGGTTCGTGTGCGAGGCGCACGACGACCGGTGCCTGGGGGAGACGCTCGAGCGCTTCGAAACGGCCGTGAACCGCGTGGTGAGCAGCGGCGGCGGCGCGGC
>DATBSX010000333.1:0-6721 GCA_036559565.1 Steroidobacteraceae bacterium
CGATCGACCCGGTTTTCCGCAAGGACTGGCTGCTCGAGAACGCGATTGTCTTCGTCGCGATCCCGCTCTTCGTCCTGACGGCGCGACGACTTCGCTTCAGCGATTTCGCCTACACCTGCCTGTTCGTGTTCTTCGTGGTCCACGCGATCGGCGCGCACTACACCTACTCGCTCGTGCCATACGCTGACTGGTGGCAGTCGATCGGCGGCGCGGCGCCGGAGGGACGCAATCACTACGACCGCGCCGTGCATTTTCTCTATGGCCTGCTCGTGACGCCGGCGGCGGTCGAGATCTTCGCGCACTATGGACGCTACGCGCGGCCCTGGGCATTCCTCCTGCCCTGCATGTTCATGGCTGGTCACTCGGTCGTCTACGAGACCATTGAATTCGCCGCGGCGCTGGCCTTCGGCGGCGACCTCGGGCAGGCCTACCTCGGGACGCAGGGCGACGTCTGGGACAGCCAGAAGGACATGGCGCTCGCCCTGCTCGGCACTACGATTACGCTGACGGCGCTCGCCGTCATGAAGCGCCTGCCGGTCCTGCGCAAATAATCAAAGGGCACGGTCACCTTTGATTTCAGGCGGGCTGGAAGGGAAACGGCGCCGGCCGGCCGCAGCGCTGGCGCGCGCGTTCGATCTCGACGGCGCGGCGCCAGAATGCCCGCTCGTCATTGGTCACGAGCGGCAACGGCGCGCGCTGACGGGATCCGCCGTCATCCGGGGACTGGCGCTCTGCGGTGTCTTGCAATTCGGCCATGGCGAGTAAGATGCAACGGGCGGAAAAAAGGTTGCGTACCCCCCTCATCTCGACGGCCGAGCTCGCTGGACACCTCTCCGATACGGACTGGTTCGTCGCCGACTGCCGCTTCGAGCTCGGCAAGCCCGAGGCGGGCCGGGATGCCTGGCGCGCCGGCCATATCCCCGGCGCCGCCTACGTCGACCTCGAGCGCGACCTTTCCGTGCCGGTCACGCCGGCGTCGGGGCGTCATCCGCTGCCGGATCCCGCGGATTTCGCGCAAACCCTCTCGCGACTCGGCATTGCAAACGGGACCCGTGTCGCCTGTTACGACGCAGGCCCGGGCGCGTTCGCCGCCCGCCTCTGGTGGATGCTGCGCTGGGTCGGCCACGACGCCGTCGCCGTTCTCGACGGCGGATTCGCGGCATGGACCGCCGAGGGCCGGCCAGTCTCGACTGCGACGCCGGCACGCGCGCCGGCACGCTTCACGCCGCAGCCGCAGCCAGACTGGGTCCTCGACGCCGACGGCGTCATGCGCGCGCTCGCAGGCGGCGAGACGCTCGTCGACGTGCGTGCGGCCGAGCGATTCGCGGGTAAGGTGGAGCCGATCGACGCGGTCGCAGGCCACGTGCCGGGGGCCGTCAACCTGCCCTTCATGGAGAACGTCGACGGCAGCGGCCGGTTCCGCGATCCCGCCGCGCTCGCGGAGCTCTGGCGCTCACGCACCGGAGCCAGGCCCGGCACGGCGCCGATCTGCATGTGCGGCTCGGGCGTGACGGCCTGCCAGGGACTGCTCGCGCTCGAGGCCGCCGGAATCGGCGGCGCGCGCCTCTACGCGGGCTCGTGGAGCGAGTGGATCCGGGATCCCTCGCGGCCCGTCGCGCGCGGCGCGACATGATCTGCTATCTTCCGCGCCCTCTGGCATCGCACAGGATCGCCAATTGGACAGCGTGACGCGCGGACCGGTCACCCCGCGGGCTCCCTGGAGCATTGAGGATTCCGAGCAGCTGTACGCCGCGGGATCCTGGGGTGGCGGCTATTTCGGAATCAATGCGGCGGGCCACGTCGTCTGCCGCCCCGGCCGCGACGAGAAGCGCGAGATCGACCTCTATGAGGTCGTGCGCGAGCTCGAGGCCCGCGACCTCACGGCGCCGATGGTGCTGCGCTTCTCCGACATCCTGCGCGACCGGCTGCAGTCGCTGCACAACGCGTTCGCCACGGCGATCACCGAGAACGACTACAAGAACCGCTACGCCGCCGTCTTCCCGATCAAGGTCAACCAGCAGCGGCTGGTGGTCGAGGAGGTCTACCGCGGAAGCGCCGACCTCGGCTTCGGCCTCGAATGCGGCAGCAAGCCCGAACTCCTCGCGGTGATGGCGATGACCGCCGACGCGCCCGGGCGGCTCATCATCTGCAACGGCTTCAAGGACGACAGCTACATCGAGGCCGTGATCCTCGCGACCAAGCTCGGCCGCTCCATCATCCCGGTGATCGAGAATTTCTCCGAGCTCGGCTACATCCTGCGCCACGCCGAGAAGTACCAGGTGCGGCCGAAGATCGGCGTGCGCGTGAAACTCGCCGCCGAGGGCGCGGGCCGCTGGCGCGAATCGGCCGGCGACCGCTCGAAGTTCGGCCTGTTCACGACGGAAATCCTGGAGCTGGTCGAGGTCCTGCGCTCGCACGGCATGCTCGATTGCCTGAAGCTCGTGCACTGCCACCCGGGCTCGCAGCTGCACGACATCCGCCGCGTCAAGGATGCCGTCAACGAGCTGGCGCAGGTCTACGCGGAGCTCGCGCGCCTCGGCGCCGGGCTCGAGTACATCGACGTCGGCGGCGGGCTCGGCATCGACTACGACGGGTCGCGCACGAACTTCGAGTCCTCGACGAACTATTCGCTGCGCGAATACGCGAGCGACGTCGTCTATCGCGTTGCGAGCGTCTGCAACGCCCGCGGCCTCGCGCACCCGATGATCATCAGTGAGTCCGGCCGCGCGATTGCCGCGCACCACAGCGTGCTGGTCTTCAACGTGCTCGGCGCCGCCCGGCTCGACCTCTTCAGCGTGCCGGACCGCGCGAAAGCCGACGACGGAAAGCTGCCGCAGCCCGTCGCGGACCTGTTCGACGCCTACGCGACAGTCAGCGAGCGGCGGCTGGTCGAGTGCTGGCACGACGCCCAGCAGGCGCGCGAGCAGGCGCAGCAGATGTTCAGCCTCGGCTACCTCAACATCGAGATGCGCAGCCTCGCCGAACGGCTCTACTGGGCGACCTGCGCGAAGGTGCGCGACCTGACGCGCAAGCTCGGGAAGGTTCCGGAGGAGCTCGAGGACGTCGAGGCCGCGCTCTCTGACATCTACTTCTGCAACATGTCGGTGTTCCAGTCGCTGCCGGACAGCTGGGCGATCGACCAGCTGTTCCCGATCATGCCGTTGCACCGGCTCGACGAAAAGCCGACCCGCAGCTGCGTGCTCGCCGACATCACCTGCGATTCCGACGGCAAGATCGACCGCTTCGTGTCGCAGCGCGACGTCAAGCGTTCCCTCGAGGTGCACGAGCTCGCGCCGAACGAGGAGTACTTCCTCGCGGCGTTCCTGGTCGGCGCCTACCAGGAGACGCTCGGCGACCTGCACAACCTCTTCGGCGACACCCATGTCGCGCACATCCGCCTCGATGACGAGCACGGCTGGTGGATCGAGGAGATCGTCAAGGGCGACACCGCGAGCACCGTGCTCGGCTACATGCAATACGACCCGGGCGAGCTCTACCCGCCCTTCGCGCGCGATTGCGAGCGGGCCATGCGTGCGGGTAGCCTGTCGGTCGCCGAGGGCCAGGCCCTCAAGCGTTTCTACGAGTCGGAACTTGCCGGCTACACCTACCTCGAACCGGATGGCGCCGCCTGAGGGCGCAACTAAGGAGCATTTTGATGAGCCTGACGCACCGCCTGTCCCTGGCCGCCCTTTCCGCGGTCGCCTGCCTCGCCGCGTTTGCGGCGGCGGCATCTGATCCGCCCGTCACCGACGCCGCGACGCTTGCAACCCTCGACAAGGTGCTCGCGGGCGACCACCGCTCCGCGCAGAACAAGGCGCGGGATGCCTGGCGCCATCCCAAGGAGACGCTCACGTTCTTCGGCCTGCGCCAGGACATGACTGTCCTCGAAGTCTGGCCGGGCGGCGGCGGCTGGTACACCGAAGTGCTCGCGCCCGTGCTCCGGGAACACGGCCACTACATCGCGGCGAACATGGACTCGAAGTCGACGAGCAAATACGTGCAGGACAACCTGAAGAAGTTCGCCGACAAGGTCGCCGCGCGCCCGGACCTCTACGACCGCGCGAAGGAGACTGCGCTGCAGGCGCCGGACGAGCTGCATCCGGTGCCGGACGGCAGCGTCGACATGGTGCTGACGTTCCGGAACGTCCACAACTGGATGGGCAACGGCAGCGAGGACGCGATGTTCAAGGCGATGTACGCGGCGCTGAAGCCGGGCGGCATCCTCGGCGTCGAGGAACATCGCGCAAAGAACACCGAGCCACAGGACCCGAAGGCGAAGTCAGGCTACGTGCGCACGGACTACCTGGTCGCCCTCGCGGAGAAGGCCGGCTTCAAGCTGATCGGCCAGAGCGAAATCAACGCGAACCCGAAGGATACGGCGGATCACCCGAACGGCGTGTGGTCGCTGCCGCCGACATTCGAGGGTGGCGACACCGACCGTGACAAGTTCGTCGCGATCGGCGAGAGCGACCGCCAGACGCTGCGTTTCCGAAAGCCGCTCTAGCTTGACGCGACGGTGACGGGCTGCGCGGCCGCGCAGTGCAGGTACTTGGATGTCGCGAGCCAGGCGGGATCGGGATAGTAGGAGAAGATCACGCCGCCGCCGCGGACGGTGTCGATCACCTGCCGTGCGATGGCTTCGCGAAGCGCCGGACATCCCCAGCTCCGGCCCACGCGGCCGCTCGCGCTCGCGACCGCGGGATCCACGTACTTCGCGCCGTGCATCACGATCGCCCGCGCGCGCGCCTGGCTGTTGAAGCCGGGCTCGAGGCCGTCGAGGCGGAGCGAATAGCCGTTGTGCCCGACGTAGGTGTCCGCCGTTCGGAACAATCCAAGGCTGGACTGGCGGCTTCCCGCCAAATCGGAAAAATGCGTGGCTGCCGCAACGCCGCTGTTGCGCCCATGCGCAACCAGCTCCTTGAAGAGGAGCTGGCCCGAGCGCAGGTCGAAGACCCACAGGCGGGGGCTCGCCGACGGCAGCGAATAGTCGATCAGCGTCAGCGTGGGCGGCGAAGCCAGGTCGCCGGATGCCAGGCCGCAGCTGACCGCGTTCATGGCGAGGTCGAGCACGGGCGCCGAGACGCCCGCGCGGATCGCCATGTCGCGATCGAGGCGCGGCGCCGGGGCCGTCCCGATGCGCGCCAGCGACTGCTGCGCGCAGAAGCCTGCGAGCGCCACCAGCAGGCAGGAAGCAATTCCGTTACGGATCAACAGGATAATCTCGTGCGCCGACCTCGGCGAGCCGCGCATACTACGGTCCCCCAGTCTTCGGATCAACCGGCGTCCTCACACATGAATAAATGCGCATCGGCCCGCACCGGCATCGTCCTGCTGCTACTGGTATCCGCCATGGCGGCCGCAGGCCAGGTCCCTCCCAAGCACACCTCGACGCTCGGCACCGAGAAGTCGATCCTGCCGTCGGAACTGAAGCCGGGCGAATACGCCTGGCACCCCGAATTCTCGCCGAAGGGACCGATCGTGCTGATCGTGTCGCTGCCGGAGCAGCTCGCCTACGTGTACCGCAACGGTGTGATCATCGGCGCATCCACGGTCTCGACCGGAAAGAAAGGGCATGAGACGCCGACCGGCGTCTTCACGATCCTGCAGAAGCACGAGGACCACTATTCGAATCTCTACAACAACGCGCCGATGCCCTACATGCAGCGCCTCACATGGGGCGGAGTTGCACTTCATGCGGGCAAGCTGCCGGGCTACCCGGCGTCCCACGGCTGCGTGCGGATGCCCTACGAGTTCGCGCAACTCCTGTACAGCGAGACGAAGACCGGGCTCACCGTCATCGTCTCCGACGAAAAGGAATTCCCGAGCACGGTGGCGCATCCGGGGCTGGTCGCGCCGGTGGACACGAAAGGCGCGCTGGCCGGCCCATTGCCGAGCGCGGGTGACACGATGTGGCGGCCGGAAGCGGCGCTGGCGGGTCCCGTCACGATCCTCATCACCAATGAGGACCGGCGGATCCGCATTTTCCGGGCGGGCGTCGAGATCGGCCATGCCCCGTTCACCCTGGCGGACCCGAATCGCAAGTTCACGCTGCACGTCCTGACCCGCCTCGAACCTTCGCCGACGGATCCGATTTCGCCCACGACCGGCACGCAGGTTCCGCGCTGGCTCGCAGTCTCCGGAAAAGCTGAAACCACCGTGACGGTGGACGACCTGCTGGCCGTCATCCACGTGGCGCCGGAATTCCTGCGCCAGGCGGCGACCGTAGTCAGCCCCGGAACGACGATGGTGATCGCACAGCCGGCATCGACGTCCTCGACCACCACGGCGAGCGACGCGGATTTCACAGTCATAACCGGCGAAAAATAGCCGCCTGTACGTCCATCCACCCCTCCCGCGGCCTACGGGCACCCCCGTTATGTGAAGGCCTTCGCGGAACGCCGGGCGCCCCTCCGTTACCGTTTGCCGGGTAGACGGAGGTACCGCGCGGCAACCCGATGGGCGAAAACGACAAATCACGGAAGATCTCCGGCGACGCGAAGGAGATGTCCCACTACGCCGAGGAGCAGAGGCTCGGCCATGGGCGCATTGAATTCGACGAGCTCGGCAACGCAATCTGGGTGCCGGTCACCGGCAACACCAGCGACGAGGTCATGCGCCGCCTGCTCGACGACCCCACGCTCGCGTTCAGCACCGACTATTCGCAAGGCACGCAGAAGCGCATCCAGCAGAACCAGGTCGGCGTGAAGAAGGGCTACGACCC
>DATBSX010000334.1:0-12912 GCA_036559565.1 Steroidobacteraceae bacterium
ATGATGGAGCGCGTTCCAGTCACGCTCTGGCGCTGGGTCTGCACCGATGTCACTCCAGGACGAGCGACATCCTCACGTGTGGAATGCCAGCCTCGTCGAACACTTCGCCCTTCCTCTCGAAGCCGAGCCTCTCGTAGAAGGGCACCGCCTGCACTTGCGCGTGCAGGTATGGTTCGCGGATGCCAAGTCGCCGTGCCTCGCCGAGCAGCCGCAGCAGGATCTGCATCCCGATGCCCCGGCCGCGCAGCCCTGCAATGACCGCGATTCGGCCGATCTTACCGGCGGGGTTCAGGCGTCCGGTGCCAACTGGGTCACGGTTCAGGCGGGCGAGGACGTGGACGCTGGTCGCATCCTCGTCATCCCACTCGTCGGATTCGGGGATTTGCTGCTCTTCTATGAATACGGCGCGGCGGATGCCCTCGAGCACGCGACGGTCCGCGTGCCAGTCGGCGAGCGCACATTCCAGCTGCAGATCCGCCATGGCGGGCCTGCGTCAGAGGGCGCGCGCGAGCGCCTCGGCGAGGCCGGTGTACGAGGCCGGCGTCATGATTTCGAGGCGCCGGCGCGCCTCGTCCGGCAATCCGAGTGTCGCGACGAAAGCGCGAAGCTCCGGGCCGCCGACATCGCGGCCGCGCGTGAATTCCTTGAGCTTCTCGTACGCGTTGGCGACGCCGTGGGCGCGCAGCACGGTCTGGATCGCCTCGGCCAGCACCTCCCAGCGCGCCTCGAGGTCGGATGCAATGCGGTCGGAGTCCGGTTCGATGCGCGCAAGCCCCGCGAGCGCGGAGCGCCAGGCGAGCAGCGCATGCCCGAACGCGACGCCGAGGTTTCGCATTACGGTCGAGTCGGTCAGGTCGCGCTGCCAGCGCGACACGGGCAGCTTCTCGGAGAAGTGGCGCAGCATCGCATTCGAAAGGCCTGCGTTGCCCTCGGCGTTCTCGAATGCGATCGGGTTCACCTTGTGCGGCATGGTCGAGGAACCGATTTCGCCGGAGACCGCCTTCTGCGCGAAGTAACCGAGCGAAACGTAACCCCAGGCATCGCGGCACAGGTCCACGAGAATCGTGTTTGCTCGCGCGAGCGCATCGCAGTACTCCGCGATCCAGTCGTGCGGCTCGATCTGCGTCGTGTGCTCGTTCGGCACGAGGCCGAGACTCGCGATGAGGCGACGCGACTCCGCACGCCAGTCGATCGACGGATCGGCCGCGACGTGGGCATTGAAGCTGCCGACCGCGCCGTTGAACTTCCCGAGGATCTCGACGCGCCGGAAACCCGAGGCTGCACGGCGCAGCCGCGCCGCGAAATTCGCCATTTCCTTGCCGAGCGTCGTCGGCGAGGCGGCCTGCCCGTGCGTGCGCGAGAGCATCGCAAGCGATGCATGGCGAGCCGCGAGTCCCGCGAGGTGGTCAGCGACCGCGGCGATCGCCGGGAGCAGGATTTCTTCGCGCGCCTCGGCCAGCATCAGCGCGTACGCGAGGTTGTTGATGTCCTCGGAAGTGCAGGCGAAGTGGACGAACTCCAGCTGGGGGGGCGTCGCGCCCGCAGCCGCGAGCGCTTCGCGCACGTAGTACTCGACCGCCTTGACGTCGTGGTTGGTCTTCTGCTCGAGCTCCTTGACCCGGGCGTGCCCGGACAGGTCCAGCCCGCGCGAGAGGGCTTCGATGCGGCTTCCGACGGGCGCTGCAGGGCGGGAGAGGGCCGGGAAGCGCCCACCTTCGGCGAGCTGGTGGAACCAGGCGGCCTCGACACGGACGCGCCGGTCGTTGAGTGCAGCCTCGCTGAACAGCGCCGCAAGGTCGGCGCATTTCTCGGCATAGCGTCCGTCGAGCGGCGACAACGCGTGCAGGCGGGAGTCGGTCATGGAGCCGGAGCGCAACTGATAGAATACGTATGTTACCCGTGAGCGCCAAAGACCGCATCGAAAAGGACAGCCTCGGCGAAGTTCGCGTCGCCGCGGACGTGCTGTGGGGCGCCCAGACTCAGCGCGCCGCGGACAATTTCCATATCGGGCGTTCCCGCATGCCCGAAGAGCTGATTCGCGCCATCGGCCTCATCAAGTGGGCGGCAGCGGAGACGAATGGCGAACTCGGTGAGCTGCCGAAGCCGGTTGCGTCCGCCATTGCCGCCGCTGCGCTCGAGGTTGCCGAAGGCCGGCACGCTGGCCAGTTTCCGCTCGGCGTCTTCCAGACCGGCTCGGGGACGAGCACCAACATGAACGTCAACGAGGTGATTGCACACCTCGCAAGCGAGCGCCTGGGCGACAAGGTTCATCCGAACGACCACGTCAACCGCTGCCAGAGCAGCAACGACGTGATCCCGACAGCCATCCATCTCGCGGCGGCGACTGCCGTCGCGGCGTCGTTGTTGCCAGCGCTGGACAAACTCGCCGCGGCGCTCGCCGCGAAAGCGAAGGAAGTCGGTCACTACGTCAAGGCGGGACGCACGCACCTCATGGATGCGCTGCCGGTCACGATCGGCCAGGAAATGCATGCCTGGCAGACGCAGGTGGAAGACGCCAAGACACGCATTGAAGCGGTGCAAGCCCGCCTTGGAAGACTCGCGCTCGGCGGCACGGCGGTCGGTACCGGCGTCAACGCCCACCCGGAATTCGCGAAGCGCGCCATCGCGCGGCTCGCCGCCCGCACGGGCCTTGCCTTGGTCGGCGCGCCCGACCGCTTTGCCGCGATGGCGTCGCAGGACACCGCCGTTGAATTGTCGGGTGCGCTGCGGGCCTGCGCGGTTGCACTGCTGAAGATTTCCAACGACCTGCGCTGGATGAATTCCGGCCCGCTCGCGGGGCTCGCCGAGATTTCGCTGCCGGCCCTGCAACCCGGCTCGAGCATCATGCCCGGCAAGGTAAATCCCGTGATTCCGGAGGCGGTCGCCATGGCGGCGACGCGTGTCCTCGGGCACGACGTGGCCGTGGGCCTCGCCGGCGCGTCCGGCAATTTTCAGCTGAACGTGATGTTGCCGCTGATCGCGGACACGCTGCAGGACAGCATCGCGCTCCTGGCCGACTCGGCGGTTGCGCTCGCGGAGCGCGCCATCCCAGGGCTCACCGTGCAGGGCGCCAGGATTTCCGAATCGCTCGCGCGAAACCCCATGCTTCTCACCGCGCTCGCGCCGCGCATCGGCTACGACCGCGCGGCAGCCATTGCGAAGCGTGCGGCCTTCGAGTCGCGGCCGATTCTCGACATCGCGGCCGAAGAGACAGGCCTTCCGCGCGATGAGCTGGCCCGCATCCTCGATCCGGCGCGCCTCGCGCGCGGAGACAAGCCGGTCCCGTGAGCGCCGCGGCCCCGCTCGAGCTGCATCGCCTGCCGGTGGCGGAATTGCGTGCCGAGCTGCGCAGCCGCCTGGCCAGCGAGCCCGTGGCCGGCACGGCGCCGCGAATCGCTCATTACGCCGGCGTCGACCCGCGCCGGCTCGAGTCGCTCATGCCGGCGGCGACGACGCGCGCGGCCGTGCTCATTCCGGTCATCGACCGCGGTGATGACCTCACGGTCCTGCTGACACTGCGCGCCGATGACCTCAAGCATCATGCGGGACAGATCTCGTTCCCCGGCGGCCGTGTCGAGGCCGGGGATGCGGATGCGGTGGCGACGGCGCTCCGCGAAACGGAGGAGGAGATCGGCCTGCGTCGTGAGTTCGTCGAAGTCCTCGGTCGCCTCCCGGATCACGCGGTGATCACGGGTTACCGCGTCACGCCCGTCGTCGGGCTCGTGCGCCTCGGCTTCGAACTGGTGCTCGACCCGATCGAGGTCGCGGGTACGTTCGAGGCGCCGCTTCGTCACCTGCTCGATCCGTCCATGCAGGCGCGACGCAAGCGGACGATTGCAGGCGAGGAGATCGAGACTTTTGACCTGCCCTGGGGCAGCTTCCACATCTGGGGTGCCACGGCGGGCATGTTACTGACGCTGCGCGAGGTCCTCGGCGAGGCGAACTCCCGTGGCGATTGAAAGGCTGCTCGCGATCATGGACCGGCTGCGGGATCCCGAGCGTGGCTGCCCGTGGGATCTCGAGCAGGATTTCCGTTCCATTGCGCCCCACACCCTCGAGGAGGCCTACGAAGTCGCGGACGCCATCGAGCGCGGTGACCTCGCGGCGCTCCGTGACGAGCTGGGCGATCTCCTGTTCCAGGTGGCCTTCCACGCACGCCTTGCGAGCGAGCAGGGTGCGTTCGCCTTCGAGGACGTCGTGGATGCGATCTGCGACAAGCTGACGCGACGCCATCCGCACGTGTTCGGCAACGCGGTCGTATCGGACGTTGCGGAGCAGACTCGTCTCTGGGAAGACCTCAAGCGTCAAGAACGCGCGGCCCGCGGGGACGCGGGTGCGCTGGCTGACGTGCCCGTTGCATTGCCAGCCCTGACGCGCGCGCGAAAGCTGGGTTCACGCGCTTCAGCGGCCGGATTCGACTGGCCCGATGCCGCCGGCCCGCGCGCCAAAATCGACGAGGAACTGGCAGAACTCGACCGTGCGGCAGGCTCGAGCGATCCCGGCCCGCGTGAAGCGGAACTCGGAGACCTTATTTTTTCGGTCGTGAACCTCGCGCGTCACCTCGATATCGATCCTGAATCGGCGCTGCGCCGGGCGAACGACCGGTTTGCGCGGCGCTACCGCCATGTTGAACTCGAGCTCGCCCGCCTGGGTGAAGCCGCAGGCAGCGCTTCCCCGCAGCTCCTCGACCGCCTGTGGGCGGCCGCGAAGGCCGAAAATCCCTGATTCCACGCCGCGTACGGCGTTCAGGACGCATTCATTTGGCCCTCCGTAAATTGGCGCCGTGCCAATCAAGGAGGCGCACCATGTCACGCAAATACCGGGTCTTCGCACTGGCGGCCGGCCTTGCCTTTGCTTCGGCCGCGGCGCTTGCCGACCCTTCGAACGGGGCGTACGACGCCCGCTATGAGCAGAACGGCGACTATGACTATGCCGACGTCGTGCACGTCGGTCGCCAGTACGTCACGCACATGCCCTACGATCCGGGCGAACGCGTCCGCATCCGCGTGGACGTGACCCCGGTCTCCGCTTGAAGCACGATGCCCGGGCCCCCGCGTGCGGCCCGGGCGGCTGCTTCCTCTAGAATGTCGACATGGCGATGAACCGGACGATTCCCCGTACTGTTTTGTGCCTGCTCCTCGTCTCGGCCGCGTTTCCCGCGGCCGATGCGCTCGCGTCGGGCGGCCATCGCGGACGCGGCGACGGTGAGCGCGCACTGGACGAGCGGGCCATCTCGCTCGATGAGGCGGTGGCGCAGGCCGAGCGCCGGTACAAGGCGCGCGCCGTGCGTGCGGAGGAGAAGCGCCACGGCGATCGCGTCGAGTACCGTATCCGGCTTCTCGCCGATGACGGCCGCGTGTTCGAAGTTCGGATCGACGCGGCAACCGGCCGCGAGGACTGAACCGTGCGACTGCTGGTGCTGGAAGACGAGCCGGCACTGCGCGAGACGCTGGTGCAGCAGTTTCGCGCCGCGGGTTTCACCCTCGACGAAGCTGCCGACGGGGTCGAGGGCGAATTCGCGGGCCTCGAGTACCCGATCGACGTCGCGGTCGTGGATCTCGGCCTTCCGCGGCGTTCCGGCCTCGATGCGATCCGCGCCTGGCGCAAGGCCGGCAAGACGTTCCCCGTCCTGATCCTCACCGCGCGCGACGGCTGGCAGGAAAAGGTCTCTGGCCTCGATGCCGGCGCAGACGACTACGTCACGAAGCCATTCCGATTCGAGGAGGTGCTCGCGCGGGTGCAGGCGCTGCTGCGCCGCTCGGCCGGCTGGTCGCAGCCGCTCATCCGCTGCGGCGTCGTCACGCTCGACACGCGCGCGCAGGAAGTGAGGGTCGCAGGCGAGCCCGTCGAGCTGACGGCATTCGAATACCGGCTGCTCGAGTACCTGATGCTGCGCGCGGGCCAGGTCGTGTCGAAGACGGAGCTCACCGAAAAGCTCTACGAGCAGGATTTCGAGCGCGACAGCAATACGATCGAAGTCTTCATCGGCCGGTTGCGTCGCAAGCTCGACCCTGACAACCGCCGCCAGCCGATCGAGACGCTGCGGGGCCGCGGCTACCGGATCTCGCGCGATACCGCGTGACGCCCGCGACTCCATCGCTGCAGTCACGCCTGCTGCTCACGCTGGCGGCACTGCTCCTGGTTGCGGCGGCGGCGGCGGCTTTCGCGCTCGACTCGCTCTACCGGAACCTCGGCCTTCGTGCGCTCGAGGACGTCCTCGATGCCCAGGTCATCGCGCTGATCTCGACGGCGGAGATCGGGGCCGACGGACGACTCGTGCCCCAAAACCTCGCCGAGCCGCGCCTCGCGACACCGGGTTCGGGGCTGTATGCGGAAATCACCGGCGCCACGGGTGGGTGGCGGTCGCCGTCGGTCGTAGGCACCGGCCTCAACTTCGCAGCCGAACCGAAGCCCGGCGAGCGGCGCTTCGAGCAGGCGCGCCTGCCGGATGGAACCCGCGTGCTCGGGCTCTCGCTCGGCATCCGGTGGGAGCCGGCGGATGGCCCAGCCGCGGATTTCGTCGTCCGCGCGGCACAGAGCCTCGAGCCCTGGTACCAGCAGCTGCTGCGCGTGCGGACCGGCATGGTCACCGGGCTCTTGCTGCTCGGGCTCCTGCTGCTCGGCGGACTCTCGATCGCGCTTCGCGTTTCGCTCGGGCCCTTGAGGAGGCTCGAAACCGAGATCGTGGATATCGAGGCGGGCCGGCGCGAGTCGCTCGGTACCGGCTGGCCGCGGGAACTAGCCGGCGTCACGGGAAACCTCAACGCGCTGCTCGTCGGTGAGCGCAAGCGGCTGGAACGCTACCGCACGACGCTCGGCAATCTCGCGCACAGCCTCAAGACGCCGCTGGCCGCGATGCGGGGACTGCTCGAACGCGGGGAATCGGCGCCGGCGGCACTCACGCCGCAGCTCGAGCGCATGCAGGACATCGTCCAGCACCAATTGAAACGAGCAGTCATGGGCGGCAGCGGCTCAACTCTCATCGACCTGGCGGTCCAGGCTCCGCTCGAACAACTGCGATCCGCGCTGGCGAAGGTCTATGCGGACAAGCGGATGACCGCGACACTCGATGTTGCGCCGGGCACGGCTTACCCGATCGATGCAGGCGACTTCCTCGAGCTCGCCGGCAACCTCATGGACAACGCCTTCAAGTACGGGCGAAGCGCCGTGGCCGTCCGTGCGACATCCTGGACGGACGCTGGCTGGCGCAGGCCCGGTCTCGTGCTCGAAGTCGAGGATGACGGCAGCGGCATTCCCGCCGGCGACCGGGACCGCGTACTCGAACGCGGCGCTCGCGCCGACGAGAGCGTGGCGGGGCAGGGCATCGGACTCGCCGCCGCGCGTGAGATTGCCGCGGCCTACGCCGGCACGCTTGAAATCGGCGAAAGCCGCCTCGGCGGCGCGATGCTCGGCGTCAGGCTGCCCGGCCGCTGACGGTCAGTTGACGTCGAACTTGATTCCCTGCGCGAGCGGCAGGTCGCTCGAGTAGTTGATCGTGTTCGTCTGGCGGCGCATGTAGACCTTCCACGAGTCGGAGCCCGATTCCCGGCCGCCTCCGGTGTCCTTTTCGCCGCCGAACGCACCGCCGATCTCCGCGCCCGAGGTGCCGATGTTTACGTTGGCGATGCCGCAATCGCTGCCGCCCACCGACAGGAAGCGCTCGGCATGCTGCAGGCGATCCGTGAAGATCGCCGACGACAGGCCGTAGTCGGTGTCGTTGTGGATGGCGATCGCCTCGTCCAGCGTCTTGAACGGGATGACGTACAGGATTGGCGCAAACGTCTCGTGCTTGACGACCGGCATGTCGTTGCGCGCCCGCACGATCGTCGGCTCCACGAAATAACCCGGTCCCGGCAGCGTTTCGCCGCCGCAGCGGATTTCGCCGCCCTGGCTGCGGGCATCGGTCAGCGCGGACTCGAATTGACGCACGGCGGACGCGCCAACGAGCGGGCCCATCAGGGTCTGCGGGTCGAGCGGGTTGCCGATCCTCACCTGCTTGTAGCTTGCGACCAGCCGCCGCTCGACTTCGTCGATCCGCGACTCGTGCACGAGCAGGCGGCGCGTCGTTGTGCAGCGCTGGCCCGCGGTTCCGACCGAGCCGAAGAGCACTGCGGGGACGACGAGGTCCAGGTTTGCGAATTCATCGACGATGATCGCGTTATTGCCGCCGAGCTCGAGCAGGCTGCGGCCGAGGCGCGATGCAATGCGCTCCCCGACATGACGTCCGACGGTGGTGGAGCCCGTGAAGCTCATGAGCGCGACGCGCTTGTCGTCCACGAAGCGGCTGGCGAGTGCGTTGTCGGCCGGGATGAAGAGCTGGAAGATCGGCGGAAGCTTCGCGGCCTCGATGACCTCATTGCAGATTTTCTGCACCGCGATTGCGCAGAGCGGCGTGTGGTGCGAGGGCTTCCAGACCGAGATGTCGCCGCAGACGGCGGCGAGGAAGGCGTTCCAGGACCAGACCGCAACGGGGAAGTTGAAGGCCGAGATGATCCCGATCACGCCGAGCGGATGCCACTGCTCGTACATCCGGTGCCGCGGGCGCTCCGAGTGCATCGAAAGGCCGTACAGCATGCGCGACTGGCCGACCGCGAAGTCGGCGATGTCGATCATCTCCTGGACCTCGCCGTCGCCCTCGGCCTTGATCTTGCCCATCTCGAGGCTCACAAGGCTGCCGAGGAGGTCCTTTTTCGCACGCAGCGCTTCGGCCATCAGCCGCACGGCCTCGCCGCGACGCGGTGCCGGGAAGTCGCGCCAGGCGGCGAATGCCGCGACGCTGCTCGCCATCACGCGTTCGTAGTCCCCGGCGCCGGCACCGCGAATGCGCGCAATGACCTCGCCGGTCGCCGGGTTGATCGAGTCGATGAGCGGCGCATCCGGCGCCGCATGCCATTCCTTGCCCGACCAGGCGCCCGGGTTCACGGCTTCAATGCCAAGGCCCTTGAGGATCCGGTCCACCTCGCCGCTGACCTTGTCCTGCATCGGCTTTCTTTCGGTGTTCATCGCATCGCTCCTGCGCGGCTGCGCTGCTTGCCGGCTTTGCCCTCGACCATGACCCGCGCCGAAACGGACTTGTCCGTCCCGTGCAGGTACCAGGCGCCGAACCGGTTCGCGAGCACCTCGGGCAGGCGGAACTGCTCCTGGCGAACGAAGCCACGGTACGCCTCCGGCTTTGCGAGCACGAGATCGACGACTGCCGTGATGCCCGCGGCGGTCGTCACCTGGATGGCCGACCACAGCCGCCCGAGGATCTCCTGCGGGTAAATCTTGATGACGTAGTTTTCCTCACGCAGTTCCCCGTCCTGGCGGCCGCTCACCGCGACGTAGACGATCACGACGTCCTGCAGCGTCTGCGGCACGGCGTTCTCGAGGATGCGCTTCAGGGTTCCACGGTCCTGGTTCAGCTTCAGGTCGTTCATCAGCAGGCGCATCTGCATGCAATGACCCGGGTAGCGGATCGTCTTGTAGTTCATCTGCTCGCAGCGCGCACCGTAGGTCTCGCCGAGCGAGCCAAGGCCGCCCGAGGTATTGAAGGCCTCGTACCGCGTGCCGTCGATCTCGATCTCCTCGAGGCCCTCGAGCGGCGCCGATTCGATGGAGTGGCCGTCCGCTACGCCGAGGCAGGGATTGCCGTATTCGTTGATAAGCCCGTCGGTGGACCAGGTCATCGAATACTTCAGCATGTTGTTGGGGTGCTGGGGCAGGGCGCCGACCCGCATGCGGACGCTCTTCAGCTCGTCGAAGTGCGTGATGAGCTCATTGGCTGCGATCGAGATGAATCCGGGCGCAAGCCCGCACTGCGGCACGAAGGCGGTCGTCGCACCCTCGGCCGTCGCGCGCACCGCGCGGGTGACCTCGACGTCCTCAGTCAGGTCGAAGTAGTGCAGGCCGGATGCGCGTGCAACCTTCGCAACGCCCGGGTTGCAGAAAAAGGGCAGCGACGAGACGACGGCATCGCAGGGGTGATCGGCCACGTGCTTTGCGAGGGCGGCCGGGTCCGCGGCGTCCACGGCGTGTGCCACGAGGTTCCGCTTGCCGTGCGCGCGTGCGACCGCGCGGGCCGCATCGCCGTTGACGTCGGCGAGCTGGACCTCGTAACCGCTGGCATCCGCCAGCAATCCGGAGATGAGCGCGCCGATCTTTCCGGCGCCCAGGATCAGTACGCGATGCATCGGAAAATCACCTGAAAATGGGTGGCGCATTCTGCCCATTCCGGCGGTCATAAACCACCCCTTGAAGCCTTTATTTTTGCAGTGCAATCAACTCCGTGTACGATGGCCCGGAACATGAATGTCGCGGTCGAAACCGGCGGCTGGACACCCGACAGCTGGCAGCGGCTGCCGGCCCTGCAACAGCCCGTTTACAGGGACGGCAAGCAGCTTGCGCGCGTGCTCGGCGAACTCGCGCGCCTGCCGCCGATCGTCGTCTCGTGGGAGATCGACCAGCTGAAGGACGAGCTCGCAAGCGCCCAGCGCGGCGAGCGCTTCCTGCTCCAGGGCGGTGACTGCGCGGAAAGCTTCGCCGACTGCGACTCGGACACGATCGCGCGCAAGCTGAAGATCCTGCTGCAAATGAGCGTCGTGCTCCTGCACGGGCTCAAGAAGCCGGTGATCCGTGTCGGCCGCATTGCGGGCCAGTTTGCGAAGCCTCGTTCGGCGGAGTCGGAGACGCAGAACGGCGTGACGCTCCCGAGCTATCGCGGCGACCTCGTGAACCGCGCGGCGTTCACTGCGCTGGATCGCGAGGCGGACCCGGAACTGCTCCTGCGAGGCTACGAGCGCGCTGCGCTCACGCTCAACTTCGTGCGCGCCCTGGTGGACGGCGGTTTCGCCGACATGCATCACCCGGAGTACTGGGACCTCGGCTTCCTGCAGCATGCGAAGCTGCGGGACGCGTACCGCCGGATCATCGACTCGATCTCCGATTCACTCGACTTCTATGCGGCGATCTCCGGCTCGCCGGTGCACGAGGCCGCGCAGGCACGTTTCTACGCGAGCCACGAAGGGCTGCACCTGCTCTACGAGCAGGCGCAGACGCGCTACCTCAAGCGGCGCCAGCGCTGGTACAACCTCTCGACCCACATGCCGTGGATCGGCCTGCGCACCAGCGCCCCGGACGGCGCGCACGTCGAATACTTCCGCGGCATCGCAAACCCGATCGCGGTCAAGGTGGGCGAGGGCACGGATGCGGCCACGCTGGCGGATCTCGTGCGCATCCTCAATCCGGACAACGAGCCCGGGCGCCTGACACTGATCCATCGCTTCGGCGCGACCCGCATCGAGTCGGCACTGCCGGCGATGATCCGCGCGGTGCGCGACGCCGGCCGCCAGGTCCTGTGGGTCAGCGACCCGATGCACGGCAACACGGAATCGACGCCGCAGGGCATCAAGACGCGCCGCTTCGAGAACATTCTCGCGGAGGTCGAGTCCGCATTCCGCATCCATGACGAGAGCGGATCGCACCTCGGCGGCGTTCACTTCGAGTTGACGGGCGATGACGTCACCGAATGCACGGGCGGCGCCCGCGGCCTGACGGATGTCGACCTCGCGCGCGCGTACCACACGACGGTGGACCCGCGTCTCAACTACGAGCAGGCGCTCGAACTCGCCATGCTGATCGGCCGTCAAGGCAGTCGCGGCTGAACGTATCTAATATCAAAGAGTTACCGGTGGAACCTGAGGAACTTTCGAGCACGGCGACGGCACGCGGCGGCGCGCCCGCGGCTTCGGGCGAGGTCCTGACGCCGGACGCGATCGGCTTCGTCAACGAGCTGGCGGAACGCTTCTCGCAGGAACGCGACGAACTGCTCGCGCGCCGCGCGGCGCTGCAGCGCCAGTTCGACGCAGGTGCGTTACCCGACTTTCCGGAGGAGACGCAGGCGCTGCGCGAATCCGACTGGAAGATCGGCGCGATTCCCGCGGACTTGCTCGACCGCCGGGTCGAGATCACCGGGCCGCCCGAGCGCAAGATGGTCATCAACGCGCTGAATTCCGGCGCGAATGTCTTCATGGCGGATTTCGAGGACTCGCTGTGCCCGACCTGGGCCAACCTGATCGATGGCCAGGCGAACCTGATGCAGGCCGTGCGGCGAACGCTCACGCACGAGACGCCAGAGGGCAAGGCGTATCGACTCAATGAGAAGACCGCTGTGCTCATCGTGCGGCCGCGTGGCTGGCACCTGCCGGAGAAGCATTGGCTGCACGGCGAGGAGCGGATCGCCGGCGCGTTCATGGATTTCGGCCTTTACCTGCACCACAACGCCGCCGAACTGATCGCGCGCGGCACCGGGCCCTATTTCTACCTGCCAAAACTCGAGAACCGGTTCGAGGCGCGGCTCTGGGCGCGCGTCATCGAGCACGCCGAGCGCCTGCGCGGCCTGCCGCGCGGGACTGTCAAGGTCACGGTACTGATCGAGACCATCACGGCGGCCTTCGAGATCGACGAGATCCTGCACGAGCTGCGCGACTGGATCGTCGGGCTCAACTGCGGTCGCTGGGACTACATCTTCAGCTTCATCAAGAAATTTGGCCACCGACCGGAGTGCGTGCTGCCCGACCGCGGCAGCGTGACGATGACCTCGCATTTCCTGCGCTCGTACTCGCAGCTCGTGATCCAGCGCTGCCATCGCCGCGGCGCCTTCGCGATGGGCGGGATGGCGGCTCAAATCCCGATCAAGAACGACGCTGCGGCAAACGGCCAGGCGCTCGCGCGGGTGCGTGCAGACAAGGAGCGCGAGGCGGGCGACGGGCACGACGGCACCTGGGTCGCGCACCCGGGGCTCGTGCCGGTTGCGCGGGAGATCTTCGACCGCTTGATGCCGGGGCCGAACAACCTCGGGCGCCTGCGCGAGGACGTGCACGTCAACGGGTCCGACCTGCTGGCAGTGCCTGACGGCCGCGTCACGCGGGCGGG
>DATBSX010000335.1:0-17166 GCA_036559565.1 Steroidobacteraceae bacterium
ATGAGCGAACCCGGCAGCTTCCGCAATGCCTTCCCGCATGACGCGCGCGCGATCCTCCGGCTCGCCGGGCCGCTCGTCGTCAACAACCTGGTGATCGCCGGCATGATGCTCGCGAATACGGTTTTCGCCGGCCGCCTGGGACCGGAGCCGCTCGCGGGCGTCGCCGTCGGCGGCAGCTACTACCAGATGTTCTGGCTGTTCGGGCTCGGCGTCCTGATGTCGATCTCGCCGATCGTGGCGCATGCCTACGGCGGCGGGCGCGACGAGGAAGTGGGGCGCCGCTTCCGCCAGGGCGTTTGGCTCGCACTGATGCTCGCCGTGCCGCTCGTCAGCGCGCTCGCCTGCGTCAAGCCGCTGCTCGTCTGGTTCGGGACGGATGCGCGCGCGATCCCGCACGCCGCGGGCTACGTCTATGCGATGTGCTTCGGGATGCCCGCGATGCTCGTCTTTCTCGCGCACCGCTACACGAGCGAGGGCATCGGCTGGACGCGGCCGGTCATGTACACCGCGGCCGTCGGCCTCTCCACCAACATCGCCGCCAACTGGGTCTTCACGCTCGGCCACCTCGGCGTGCCGGCGCAGGGCGCCCACGGCTGCGGCATCGCGACGGCGCTCGCGAACTGGGCGATGCTGATCACGATGCATGTCTACCAGCGCCGCCACGCGGTCTATCGCCGCTTCGGCCTGTTCGACCGCTTCGAGGGGCCGGACCGCAAGGCGATTGCCGAAATCCTCGCGCTCGGGATCCCGATCGCAGGCTCGGTCGTCTCGGAAGGCGCACTGTTTGCCGTCGCGGCGCTGCTCATGAGCACGCTGGGCACAGTCACAGTTGCGGCTCATCAGGTTGCCCTCAGCTACGCCTCGCTGATGTTCATGATCCCGCTCTCGCTGCACTCGGCGACCACGATCCACGTTGGCCACCAGGTCGGGCGCGGCGACATCGTCGCCGGCCGCAACGCTGGCTGGAGCGGCATTGCGATGTGCGGACTCGTCATGGCGCTGTCCTCGCTCGTGATCCTCGCCGCGCGCCACGGCATCGCCGCCGCTTACACGACGGACCTCGCGGTGCGCGAACTCGCAGTGTGGCTGCTGCTCTTCGTCGCGGCGTTCCAGATCCCCGACGGGCTGCAGGTCGGCACGGCGGGGGCGCTGCGCGGTTTCAAGGACGCCAACGTGCCGATGGCGCTCAACGTCGCGGCCTACTGGCTGGTCGGGTTTCCCGCCGCCTGGTGGTTCGGGATCCATCTGGGCATCGGGCCCTCGGGCATCTGGTCGGGCCTCGTCGCCGGGCTCGTCACCTGCGCCGTGTTCCTGATCCTGCGCTACCGGCATGTCTCGAATGCGCGCATGGCGGCGCGCGCCTGAAGCCCGGCCCGGAGGCACGCGTGCGAATCACGGCAAGATTCCTGCTACTCGCGGCGGCCCTGCTGGTCGCCGGCTGCCCGCCCGTCAGGCCGCCCGCGAACGGGCTCGATCGCACGGTCGAGGCGTACTTCGACGAGATGCTCGCCCTCAATCCGACCTACGCGACGGACATCGACGATCACCGCTTCGACGACCGCCTCGAGATCACGCCGTCGCCCCTCTACGAGTCGCAAAGCCTCGCGCTGGAGCGGCGTTACCTCGACATCGTGCGCGCGATCGATCCCGGCACCCTCGACGACGAGGAGCGCCTCACGCGCGAGATGTTCATCTACAGCCGGGAACGCGAGATCGAGAGCCTCGGGTTTCCCGGCCGCCTGCTGCCGATCGACCAGTTCGACGGCGGCCTCGCGATGGAACTGCCGTCGTATGGCGACGGCACCGGCTCGCAGCCTTTCGAGACACCCGACGACTACGAGCGCTGGATCCGCCGCGCCCAGGCATTCCCGGTCTGGGTGGATGCGGCGATCTCCGCGATGCGCGAGGGCATGGCGCGAGGCGTCGTGCACCCGCGCATCGTCATGGCGAAAGTCGTGCCGCAGCTCGAGGACCTGCTCACGGCCGATCCCGAGAAGAGCGTCTTCTACGGCCCGATCGAGCACATCCCCGCCGATTGGCCTGCCGCCGAGCGTGCGCGGCTGAGGAGCGAGTTCACGATCCTGATCGAGGAGGAGCTCAATCCCGCGTACCGGAAACTCCGGGACTTCATCCGCGATGAATACCTGCCCGCCTGCCGCACGACGGTCGGCTGGTCGGCGCTGCCCGACGGCGCTGCCTGGTACGTGAACGAGGTGCGCCGCCATACGACGACCCGCATGACGCCGGACGAGATCCACGAAATCGGCCTCGCCGAAGTCGCGCGGATCCGCGCCGGCATGGAAGAGGTCATGCGCGAGGTCCGTTTCAAGGGCACGCTTGCCGAGTTCTTCCGCTACGTGCGGGAAGAGCCGGCGTTCTACTTCACGGACCCGGCGGATCTCCTCGCCGGTTACCGTCGGCTCAAGAAGCAGGTGGATGCCGAGCTGCCGCGGCTCTTTTCGATTCGGCCGAAAGCCGACTATGAGATTCGCCCGGTCGAGGCTTACCGCGCGGCTGCGTCCGCCGGCGGCTCCTACGAAAGCGGCTCGCCGGACGGCACAAGGCCCGGAATCTTCTACGTCAACACCAACGACCTCAAGGCGCAGCCGATCTTCGGCATGGAGACGCTCTCGCTGCACGAAGCTTCCCCGGGCCACCATTTCCAGGTCTCGATCGCGCAGGAACTGACCGGCCTCCCGCGCTTCCGGCGCTACGAGGGCAATGTCGCCTACGAAGAGGGCTGGGCGCTCTACTCGGAGTCCCTCGGCCGCGAGCTCGGACTCTTCACCGACCCGATGCAGTGGTACGGCCGGCTATCGGACGAGATGCTGCGCGCCATGCGGCTCGTCGTGGACACCGGCCTGCACGCAAAAGGCTGGAGCCGCGAGCAGGCGATGGCTTACATGCACGAGAACAGCTCGCTGGCGGACAGCGAAATCGAGGCGGAGGTCGAGCGCTACATCGTCTATCCGGGCCAGGCGCTCGGCTACAAGGTCGGCGAACTCAGGATCCAGGCGCTGCGGCGGCGTGCGGCTGCCGCGCTCGGCGATCGCTTTGACCTGCGCGAGTTCCACACGCAGGTCCTGGAGGACGGCGCGCTGCCGATGGATTTGCTGGAGGAGAAGATCGGGCGCTGGATCGAGAAACAGCAGTCCCCGGGCGGGGACTGAGCGGGATCAGCGAAGGACGGCGTGGTCCGGGATGGCGCCGGCCGCAACCGCGACTGCCCGCCAGCCATCCACCTCGGCGGCGGCCGCGAGCCAGGCGCGGCGCTCGGCGGCGGAACCAAAGACCGGGACGGCCGGGTGGCTGCCGCGCTCGGCGCGCACCGCATTCGCCACCAGCACCTCGCGGTAGTGCGGAATCCCGTGCTGGCTCGAATTGCGTCCCATGGAACGCAACTTAATCTCGGCGACAACCAAAAACCATTTCCGACTGTCGCCAACTGCTGACGGTTTTCGCTCGCCCGCCTACAAACTTCGTCCGTCGCCGCCTACCTGCTGGCACCTCGTGCGTTCAGGTCGCGCGCTCGGCCGGGCGGGGACCCTCGCTCGCTCAGGGCGGCGACCGCATTCGCTCGCTCGGGGACCCGCCCGGCTGTCGCGCGCGGGCGGGCGGGCCGGGTGGCGAGCAAGCGAATGTCTGATCTTCTGAGCGCGCGAGCCAGCCCGGCCCGACCAGCAAGCGCGCGACCGAAGGGCCCGGCCGAGCGCGCGACGGAAGCGCTTGAGAAACCTAGCTAGTAGGCCGGGTTGTAGCCGTGCGAGAGGGTGTCGACGTCGACGAGGAGCCCGTCTTCGAAACGCAGGCGGTACATGAGCTTGTTCGGCCCGAAGTTATAGGTCCATAACTCGACCGAGACCTCGTACGAGCTGTGGATCGGGATGTTGTTGTGGTACCCGTAGCCGCGCAGGATTTCATGGCGTTCGATGCTGGCCGGCTGGCCGCAATACGCCTCGACCTTGTCCTGCGGGTCTCCGTCCGTCATCAACTTGCTGCCGCAGCGCATGGAATCCGCGGCAGCCGGATCGGAGGAGGCCAGCGCAAGGGCCAGCAGGATCGTCCCCAGAATCATCTTTTTCATGGTGCCCACCTTGCCTTGTGGCAGGTGAATCGCGGCTGAAGCCGCAGGCTCCCAATTTACGCCGGCAGAGGGGGCCATCCAAGGCTGAACCGACCAACGGTTTCTTAAGTTTGCGGGGGACCGCAGAATGGCCAGCTTATGCCCAGAGCCCGACTGGACCGAAGCTTCGAACGCCGCCTGTCGGGTCTCGTGAACGCCCGCGAGCGCGGCGTCCTGACCGGCGGCCTCAAGGGCGTCGAACGGGAGGCGCTCCGGGTGAGGCCGGATGGCCGGATCTCGCAGGCGCCCCATCCGCCGGCGCTTGGCTCGGCCTTGACCCACCCGCACATCACGACCGACTACTCGGAAGCCCTGATCGAGCTCGTGACGCCGCCGTTCCCGAGCACCTGGGAGCTCCAGCAATACCTCTGCGAGATCCACCAGTTCGTCTACAGCGAGCTCGGCGACGAGCTGCTGTGGGCGACCAGCATGCCCTGCGCGATCAACAAGGATTCGGACATCCCGATCGCCGAATACGGGACCTCCAACATCGGCCGGATGAAGCACGTCTACCGGCTCGGGCTTGGCCTGCGCTACGGGCGGATGATGCAGGCGATCTCGGGCGTTCATTTCAACTACTCGTTCCCGGACCGGCTGTGGCCGGTCATCGAGGCGGTGAACGAGTCGAAGCTGCGGGCCCAGGCCCTGATCGACGACGCGTATTTCGCGTTGCTCCGGAATTACCGGCGTTACGGCTGGCTGATCCTGTTCCTGTTTGGCGTCTCCCCGGCGGTCTGCCGCTCGTTCTTTGCCGGCCGCGACATTCCCGCGGGTCTAGAGCCGGCCGGCGGCGGCACGCTCATCGCGCCCTATGCGACGTCGCTGCGCATGAGCGACCTCGGCTACCGCAACAAGAACCAGGCGGGCGTCTATGTCTCGGTCAACTCGCTCGAGGAATACGTGCGCGACCTCTCGCGCCTCATTTCGGCGCCGCACCCCGAATACGAGGCCCTGGGCGTCGTGGTCGACGGCGAATGGCGCCAGCTGAACGCGAACCTGCTGCAGATCGAAAACGAGTACTACAGCTTCATCCGGCCGAAGCGCGTCGCGTACTCCGGCGAGCGGCCGACGAAGGCGCTGCTGCGCGCGGGCGTGCAGTACGTCGAGATGCGGTCGCTCGACGTCGGCGCGTACGACCCGGTCGGCGTCAACCAGAGGAAGCTCCTGTTCCTGGAGGCGTTCGCGGCGCTGTGCCTGCTGCGCGAGAGCCCGCCGCTCTCGCACGAGATGTCGGACAAGTACGAGGCGAACCACGTGCTGGTCGCGGGCCGCGGGCGCGAGCCGGGGCTCAAGCTGTGGTCGGAGCAGGGCACGCTCGCGCTCACCGACTGGGCGGCGGAGATCATCGACCAGATGCAGGGTATCTGCGAGCTGCTCGATGCCGGCGAGGCCTCGAAGCCATACTCCGCGGCGCTCGCGTTCCAGCGCGCGAAGCTCGCGGACTTCGACGAGCTGCCCTCGGCGCGCCTGCTCGAGGAGATGCGCAGCCAGCAGCGCTCGTTCTTCGAAGTCGGGCTCTGGATGTCGGCGATGCACCGCGACTATTTCCGCGAGCTGTATCCGCCGAATCCGGCACGGCTTGCAGAGCTGCGTGAAGAGGCTGTGCGTTCGCTCGAGGAACAGCGCGCGGTCGAGGCGCGCGATACGATGCCGTTCGCCGAGTTTGTCGCGCGCTATACTGACGGATCGCTGGTCTGAGACGGGGCGCCGCGGCTTGAGCGGAGCGAAAGAATCCTCGCTGACGGAACAGCTTCGACGCGGATTTCATGGATTGAGGTTCGACGGTGAGCTGGAACCGGCCTATCGCCGGGACCAGTTCCAGGACCGTTTGCGCTACCTGCGCATCAACCTCGCCGTCCTCGCCGCCATCAGCCTCACCGTGATCCAGATCGACCGCATCGTCGTGCCCGTGATCGGGCGCATCGTGCCGGACCTCGCGCGTACCGGCGTCATGCTGCCGTTGCTGCTCATGGGATTCGCGATCACGTTCATCCGTCGCGCCGACGCCTGGTACCCGCGCTACATCGCGGTCGCGATGATCGTGGCTCTCACCGGCATGTCCTGGATCAGCCTCACGGCCTGGGGCGAGGGCGAGCCGCGCGTGTTCGTGCGGCTCCTGCTCGCAATCGTCGCGGTGTACTTCGTGCTGGGGCTCGCGTTCCGGTCGGCCATCGCGGTCAACGCCATCGGGTTTGCGGCCTATACCGCGCTTGCGATGTCGAAGGGCATGCCGGGCGTCGAGATGACGCACTACCTCACGACGCTCGTGACCGCGAACATCATCTGCATCGCCGGCGCCTACAACCTCGAGCACGCGCGCCGCACCGCCTGGCTCGAGGGGCAGCGCCTCGCCGAGTCGGCGCTGAAGGACGGGTTGACCGGCATCCACAACCGGCGCCGCTTCGACGAGCACCTGCAGCGCGTGTGGGCGCAGAGCGTCCGCGAGCGCAAGCCGATCGCGCTCCTGTTCGCCGACCTCGACCACTTCAAGCCCTACAACGACCGTTACGGCCACCAGGCCGGCGACGAGGCGATGAAGGCGGTTGCAGGCGTCCTGACGCACTTCGCACGCCGTCCGCTCGACCTTGCGGCGCGCTACGGCGGCGAGGAGTTCGCAATCATCCTGTTCGACGCGAAGCGCGAGCCCGCCGAGCGCATCGCCGAGGAGATCCTGGAAGCGGTACGCCAGCTCGGCATCGCGCACCAGGATTCGAGCGCCGCCCCGGTGCTCACGATCAGCATCGGCATCGCCTGCGTCGTCCCCGCCGCGCGGCGCAGCTGGACGGGCCTCATCCAGCTGGCCGACCAGGCGCTCTATGCCGCGAAGGACGGCGGGCGCAATCGCGCGGTCGCCCTCGAGCAGGAATACGAGCACATGCAGACCGGATACTTCCACCGCCACCCGGCGGCGAAGGGCGAGGCGGACAAGCCTCAGTAGATCGCGACCTCGCGCCGGCCGCCCGAGTCGCGCGCTCCCCGGAACATGCCTTCGGTGTTGAACTCGAGCGTGATCGCGCCGCCCTTGTCCACGACGACGACGCCGCCGTCGCCGCCGATGTCCTTGAGCGTGCCGTGGACCACGTCGTGCGCGGCCTTGGCCGCGGTGACGCCGGAGAGCCGGACGCGCGCGCAGATCTCGTGCGCGACGACCGCGCGCATGAAGTATTCGCCGCTGCCCGTCGCGGAGACCGCGCAGGTCGCGTTGTCCGCGTAGGTGCCGGCGCCGATGATCGGCGAGTCGCCGATGCGGCCCCAGCGCTTGTTCGTCATGCCGCCGGTCGAGGTCGCGGCGGCGAGGTTGCCGTTCCTGTCGCGCGCGACGGCGCCCACCGTGCTGAAGAATCCGATGTCCTCGTCGGCGGCGGAGGCGACGCGCTGGGTCTTCTCCGCCTGCTGCGCGTCCTCGAGCTGCTTCCACCGCCGCTCGGTGTAGAAGTAGCTGCCGGGAACCAGCGTCACGCCCTGTTCGAGCGCGAATTCCTCCGCGCCTTCCCCCGAGAGCAGCACGTGCGGCGAGTGCTCCATGACCATGCGCGCCAGCTCGATCGGGTTCTTGACGTGCCGTACGCCCGCGACGGCGCCCGCTTTCTGCGTCGCGCCGTCCATGATGGAGGCGTCGAGTTCGTTGATGCCGGCGTGGTTGAACACCGCGCCCTTGCCGGCGTTGAAGAGCGGCGAGTCCTCCAGGATGCGCACTGCCGCGACCACGGCGTCGAGGCTCGCGCCGCCTTTCTCGAGGACGGCATAGCCCGCATCGAGCGCGCGCTCGAGGTCGATGCGGTAGGCGCGCTCGTTTTCGGTGGACATCGAGGCGCGGTTGATCACGCCGGCGCCGCCGTGTATGGCGATCGAAATCATCGGTGGGCCTCCGTCGGCGGCCGCCGCGGGCAACGCGACAGCCAGGCAGGCCCAGAGGGCCATGAGGAATGGGGAGCGCATCCCCGTTATTATCGGCGAACAACGCCCCGGCGTGCGAGCCGGGCGAGCAGGGGCAGGGAGTCGTCGAATGCGGCATCGTTGGCGGGCATCGATCGTGGGCCTTGCCCTCGCGCTCGCGGCCTGCGGCGGCGATGGCGGCGGTGCGCTCCTCGGCACGCTCGAGCGCGACCGCGTCGAGCTCATCGCCGAGGCCCAGGAAACGATCATCGAAGTGGCGCTGCGCGAGGGCGCCGCCGTGAAAGCCGGCGAGCTGGTGCTGCGGCTCGATCCGTCCACCGCAGAGGCGCGCCTGGCCCAGGCGCGCGGCAACGCACTCAATGCCGAGCAGCGCCTCGCGGAGACCGTGGCCGGCGCTCGCAAGGAGCAGGTGAACGAGGCGCGCGCCGTCGTCGCAGGCGCTTCGGCACGAACCGCGGCCGAGTCGAATGAATTCGATCGTGTCGAAAAGCTCGTCGGCCAGAAGCTGCTGCCCGCGAGCGAACTCGACCGGCAGCGCGCCCTGAAGGACACTGCGGTCGCGAACGAGCGCGCAGCGCGCGACAGGCTTGCGGAGCTGGTCAACGGCACGCGCTCCGAGGTCGTCGGGCAGGCGGCCGCCGCGCTCGCCGCGGCGCGCGCCCAGGTCGACGAGCTCGAGCTCTCGGCCCGGCGCCTCACCGTGCGGGCGCCGCGCGACGGCATCGTGGACGCGCTGCCCTACAAGCTCGGCGAGCGGCCGCCGAAAGGCGCGCCGGTCGTCGTGCTGCTCGCCGACGGGCAGCCGTACGCGCGCGTCTACATCCCGGAGCCGCGGCGCACATCGGTGCACGCCGGCACGCCGGCAACGGTGCGCATCGACGGCACGGACCGCGCCTGGAAAGCGGAGATCCGCTACGTGTCCTCCGAGGCCGCATTCACGCCGTACTATTCGCTGAACACGCGCGACCGCTCGCGCCTCGCCTACCTCGCCGAGGTCGTGCTCACCGAGCCTGAGGCGGCGAAGCTGCCGACCGGCATGCCGGTCGAGGTGACGCTCGCGGACCGGGCCGGGCCGTGAGCATCGCCATTACCGCGCGCGACCTCGCGCGCCGGTTCGGCACGACCTGGGCCGTCGACGGGATCGACCTCGACGTTCCGCACGCGCAGATCTACGGCTTCCTCGGCCCGAACGGCTCCGGCAAGTCGACGACGATCCGCATGCTCTGCGGGCTACTGGTTCCGACGCGCGGCACGGTCACGGTGCTCGGCCATTCGGTGCCGCGCGAATCCGAGATCGTGCGCCGGAAGATGGGGTACATGACCCAGCGCTTCTCGCTCTGGGACGACTTGACGGTGCTCGAGAACCTCGAATTCATGTGCCGCGTGTATGGCCTCGACCGCGTGACGCGACGCGAGCGCATCGCCGACCGGCTGCGGAACTACGACCTCGAGGTCATCGCGAAGCAACGCGCAGGCACGCTCTCGGGCGGGCAGCGCCAGCGGCTCGCGCTCGCCGCCGCCACGCTGCACGAACCGGAGCTCCTGCTGCTCGACGAGCCGACGAGTGCGGTCGATCCGCAAAGCCGGCGCGATTTCTGGGAGAAACTCTTTGCGCTCGTCACGCGCGGGACGACGATCCTCGTCTCGACGCACTACATGGATGAGGCGGAGCGCTGCCACCGTCTCGCGATCCTGGACCGTGGCCGGGTTGCGGCGGAGGGTGAACCGAAGGTTCTGGCCCGGGACATCGATGCGATCGTGGTCGAGATCAGCAATGCGGATTTCGAGGCGGCGCGCCGCGCGCTTGCGAGCGTGGCGGCGGTGCGCAGCATCGCGCAGCTCGGCAACCGGCTGCGCGTGCTGCTGCCGCGCAGCACGGTCAACGCCGTCGGGCTCCTGCGCGCTGCGCTGGCCGCGGATAACGGAACGGCCGCGGTCGAGCAGGTCGGCGCCTCGCTCGAGGACGTATTCGTCGCCGCGACGCGCCTGCGCGAGGACTCCGAACGGCCGGGGCGTGCGGCATGAAATGGCTCTGGCGCCTGCTCGCGGTCGCTGCGAAGGAAGTGCGCCAGCTTTCGCGCGACCGGATCACCATCGGTCTCATTATCGGCATCCCGACCATACAGCTCCTGCTGTTCGGCTATGCGATCAACTTCGATGTGCGCGGCGTCTCGACCGCGGTGCTCGACCAGTCGCAGACTTCGCTCTCCCGCCGTCTGGTCGGCGATCTCGGCGCGACCCAGGTGCTCGGGAAGATCCGCCAGGCGGGCACGGACCGGGAACTGCGCGAACTCATGCAGCGGGGCGACGCGAACATCGCGATCGTGATCGCGCCGGACGTGGAGCGGCGCATCGCCGAGGGCACGCGCGCCGCGATGCAGATCGTGGTTGACGGCAGCCAGCCGGCGCTCGAGAACGTGGCCGCGGGACTCGCGAACATTCCGCTCCTGCGGCGCGCCGGCCTGCCGCCGCCCGCGCGGCCGGTCGAGATCATGGTGGCCTACAACCCGGAGAAGCGCACGGCCGTGCAGATCGTGCCCGCGCTCTGCGGCGTGATCCTGACGATGACGATGGTCATCTTCACGGCGAGCGCGATCGTGCGCGAGCGCGAGCGGGGCAATCTCGAACTCCTCATCACGACGCCGGTATCGTCGGCCGAATTGATGGCCGGAAAACTCCTGCCGTATGTCGCGATCGGGCTCATCCAGACGACGCTAGTCATCACGCTCGGCTGGTTCCTGTTTGGCGTGCCGGTCGCGGGCCGGCTCATCGACCTTTACCTGGGCGCGCTCCTCTTCATTGCAGCGTCGCTGTCGCTCGGGCTGCTGATTTCGACCATCGCGCAGACCCAGTTCCAGGCGATGCAGATGGCGATCGTGACGTTGCTGCCGTCGATCCTGATGTCCGGGTTCATGTTCCCGTTCGAGGGCATGCCGAAGGTCGCGCAGGGGATCGCGCAAGTCCTGCCGCTGACCCACTTCAACGAGATCATCCGCGGCATCGTGCTGCGTGGCGCGGCTCTCACCGACATGCGGTCGGAGGTCCTGAAGCTGCTGGCATTCCTGGCCGTCATGCTGACCCTCGCCATGGCCCGGTTCCACAAGCGCCTCGACTAATCGAAGCCGCGAAGGGGACTGTCCCCTTTGAACGGGCGCATTGCGCCCGTTCAAAGGCGGACTGTCCCCTCCGGACGAGCTGCTTCCCCCCGGCGATTTCAGGGTATTTGCCCTAAAAAGGCCTCAATGGAAGCCCCCCGGCCCCCGTGTTATTCTGCCGGCCGGCCGTTGCCACTCGGCACGGCCAAGGTGACAGGACCCGCAGATCGAAGATTCGCCCTGCCGAGCTCAATTGCCCGCCCAGACGATCCCGACCGTGTTTCCTGCCGTTCAAAGAATGGCCGCAACGACCATTGCACGATGGCCGCGCGCGGTGTTGTCCTAATGAAAAGCGAGAGATTTGAGTCATGAAGATCTATGTTGGAAACCTGCCTTTCTCTGCGACCGAGGCCCAGGTGCGCGACCTGTTCGCGCAGCATGGCGCGGTCGAATCCGTCGCTCTGCCGGCGGATCGTGAGACCGGTCGTCCCCGCGGCTTCGGCTTCGTCGAGATGCCGCAGGCTGAGGCGGCGAAGGCCATCGAAGCGCTGAACGGCTTCTCGATGGGTGGTCGTCAGCTGCGCGTCAACGAAGCGCAGGATCGTCCCCGCGGCGCCGGTGGCGGCGGCCGTCCGGGTGGCGGTGGTCGTCCGGGCGGTGGCGGTGGCTTCCGTTCGGGTGGCGGCGGCGGTGGTGGCGGCGGCGGCGGACGCTGGTAAGCGTTCTTCGTTCGATCGCTGATGAAAGGCCCGCTTCGGCGGGCCTTTCTTTTAGATGCGCTGCACCATCCACATCGCGCCCAGCGCAGCAGATGCAAGCGACAGCGCCGGCATCGCCCGTGGCGCATACCACGTGAAGCGCCCCGACCAATAGAGGATCGGGAGCAGCAACGTGATCACCGCGAGGTTTGCGGCCTCGACGCCGATGTTGAAACCCGCGAGCACCGGCAGGACCGATGCCGCCCCGGTGTCGAGGCCCGCGAGTGCATTCGCGAAGCCGAAGCCGTGCACGAGGCCGAAGCCGAATGCGAGTGGCAGGCGCAGCCGCCACCAACGCGGCACGAGGTTCAGGATCCCCGCGACGACGAGCGACACCGCGATCGCGACCTCGATCGGTTGCTGCGGCAGGCGGATCACGGCCGTCGCGGCGAGGCCGAGCGTGATCGAGTGCGCCACCGTGAATGCGGTGACGATGCGAGCGAGGTCAAGCGCGATCGCGCGCCCGCTGACTCGCGCCTCGCGCCGGACCACGGCCGGCAACAGCAGCAGCACCAGGAACACGAGGTGGTCGTATCCCGTCCACACGTGGAACATGCCCTGGCGCAGGAAGTCGAGCGCCGTCCGCCACGCGGAGACCTGCGCAGGCTCGGTCCATGCGCGCGTTCCCGGTGCGAGCGTCGTCGGGTGCACGGCGGAGGGCGTCTCCACGGAAACGAGCAGGCGATGGTAGGCATCGCTGTCGAAGAAGAGCGAATAGGCGATCGTGAGTGGCCCCGCGGACGGGCAGGCGGCGTCGATGTCGAACGACAGATAGGGCAGGCCGAGCCGTTCTGCGAGCCAGGGCTCGCCGACTTGTGCAGTGCAAGGCTGCCCGCCGCGCGTGAGGCGGATCCCGCCGCCGAGGAACGCCGCGATCGGCCCGCGCTGCGCCTCGATTTCGTGCCAGGTCAGGCGCCCGTCGCCGTCGGCATCGAGCGGCATGGACCATGCGACGTCGATGAGTGCGACGTCGAGGCGGCCCGCGACCTGCGCGCCGTCGCCGGTCTTCACCACGAGGTAACCCGTGCTGCCTTCGTGCGCCGACGCAACCGCGCTCACCGTCGCAAGCAGCAGCCAGGCGAGGAGGCGAGGCAGGATCTTCATGCGCCCACTGCCTTGAGTCGGGCGGAAACGACGCGATCCTCGAAGCCCGTCGACGCAAGCCAGCGGCGCAGTTCTGCAAGCGTCGGCTTGTCGCCGGCCGCGACGGCGGCGCCGAGGAGCAGCCGGACGTCCGGCGTGTCCTTCTGCAGCGCGAAGTTCTGGCGCGCCAGCGCCAGGGCGCGTGCCGCATCGCGATCGACGAAGAGCGCAAGCTCGCCTTCCTCGCGCAAGTGCGGCGTCGTCCCGCGCAGGCGGCCGACCGCCAGGAGCGCGTCGAGTTCGCGGCGCGCGGAGGCCGCCTCCCCGGCATCGATGCCGGCCGCGGCGCGAATGCGCCGGACGAGGAGTGCGGCGGAGACCGTGCTCCCGCGTGCGAGCGTCAACGCACCCGCTGCATCGCCTTGCTCGATCAGGAGTTCCGCGAGGCGCGCGCGCGTCTCCTCGTGATCCGGGTCGAGCGCGTGGGCGCGGGCGAGGTAGTCCCGTGCGGCGCGCGCATCGCCATCGCGCAGGGCGAGGTCGCTTTCCGTGAGGAGAAGCCAACGCGCGATGTCCGGTGCCGCCGGTCCTGCGTCATCGAGAGGCGTGAGCAACCGTCGCGCGCGCTGCAGGCTGCCCGGCCCGGTCATCGTGGAGGCGAGGCAAACGGTCCCCGGAAATGTGGCGCCGCTCTGCAGCACGGCGAGGCAGTCGCGGCGTGCAGCCTCGTAGTCGCCGAGCAGCAAGGCGACATTCGCGCGCTGCATGCGCGCTCCGCCGTCTCCCGGGTCGGCGCCGATGGCGCGGTCGAGCAATTGCCGCGCGTTGGCAAAATCATGGCGTTGCTGTGCGAGATCGGCCGCCGCGACCAGCAACCTCGGCGTCGCGTCCTGCCGCGCGATCCACGGCTCGACGAGCGCCTCGGCGCGGCCGAAGTAGCGAGCGTCTCGCGTCGTGCGCGCGAGCCGC
The DNA here is from genome assembly GCA_036559565.1 of Steroidobacteraceae bacterium. Lineage (GTDB taxonomy): Bacteria > Pseudomonadota > Gammaproteobacteria > Steroidobacterales > Steroidobacteraceae > SCUD01. The sequence goes on from DATBSX010000335.1 coordinate 13,926, forward strand.
AGGAACGCCTCGGCATCGATGGCCGCACGTTCCGGGTCCCCGGCGTCGGCTGGCATCGCCTGCGCGGCCGACACGCCGGCCGGCAGCGCGAGCACGACGGCATCGCCGTCGGCCGGGCGGTAGCGTGCGGTCTCCTCGGCGCCGGCGACGGAAGAGAAAACGGCGACGGCCGCGGCCCATGCCGCGACCGTCACCTGCCTGCGCGGAGAGGTTCGCAGGACCAAGTGCTCAGCTTCCGGATCCCGGAAACGGCGTCTTGAGGTACGGGAACGCCGCGTCGAAGTCCGAAGCGCTGACCGGTGCCCCGTCCGTGAATGGCGCGAGTCCGACGGGTGCGTCCGCCGGCGTGCAGAGGCCGAGATCCACCGGGTTGCCGCCGATCGTGATCGGATGGCAGAGCCGGCCCATCACGACGCGCAGCGCAAGGTCCACGACGTCGTCGCCCGGCCGCCGGCCGTTCGGGAAGCCGGCGAGATCGCCGCCCGCAACGCCAAACATGCTCTGCTGCGCCGCCGGCGTCGCCGCGATGGCGGTGTTGAGCCGCACCATCTCGGACGGCGTCACTGTCGCCTGCTGGTTTACGCCGCTGAAGCCGGTCAGGAAGGCCGTCACCAGGTCGGTGCGCGGCAGGTTCGACGGTGCGATGTTCGTGAAGCTCGTGCCGAGCGTCGCATTCACCGCATCGCGGAACAGCACGTCGAGCAGCGCGGGCAGCGTGGGGTTCGTCACATAGGGCGCGAACTGGCCGTCGTTCTTCGGCTCGCTCGCATTGAACTTGTCCTTGTCCGGCAGGCCGATCACGACCTCGTTGACGAGGGGATTCGACAGGCGCGAGACCTGCGCCCAGCCGCCGCCCACGCTCTCCGGTCCCGCCTCGCCGACCGGCGCGTTTGCCGTGCGGGTCTTGCGCACCGATGCCGTGGTCCAGCCGCCGATCACGCCGTTGCCCGTGCCCTTGAGGCAGCCCCGCGGGAGCTCCAGCGCGATGGTCGTGACGTTCTTGTCGGCGATCGTGTCGTTCGCACGGTCCTGGGTGATGCCGCCCGGAAACGCGCTGCCGTCCACCGGCACGAGATTCACGAGGTCGAACACCTTGCCGAGGTTCACGGCGAAGGGCTCGTCGCGCTGGCCGACGAAGACGCGGCCCGGCGCGCCGCAGCCCGGGATCTTGATGTCGTAGATATAGGAGCGCGCGTAGGCCTCGTACGCTTCGGCTCTGCCGAAGGTCTTGGTCCCGACAAAGTCGTAGGGCTTGCGGAACGACTTGGCGCCATCCGCGACGCGAGAGACGTCAGACGCCTCACCGCTGCGGCGGTCGCCGCGCACGACCCGCAGCGTATAGCTCTCGGTGAAGTTGAGCAGCGAGCGGTCGGCGGCCGATACCGGCCCGATGTTCTTGAGCGGCACCGCCACGGACATGCCGCCGACGTTGAGCGCCAGTCCCTGGTCGCCGTTGCCGAGGCGGTTCGCGAAGCGGAACTGGAAGGTCAGGTCCTCGCGCGCGTCGCCGTCGTTGTCGATCAGGATCTCGTAGAGCGCATTGTCATCGAGCGCGAAGTAGTTCGGGCCGCCATAGGCGTCCTGCAGCGGCACGTAGTCCGCAAGGATCGTGACGTAGTTCTTTCGGCCGGGCTCGTAGCTGTTGAACATGTAGAAGTCGGCCGCATCCACGGCCGGCATGCGCGCGATGTTCGGCGCCTCGCGATGGCTGGACGCCTGGCTCGCGGTGGCCGCGAGCGCCGCGATCACGGCAACGGCAAGCTTTCGGTTCATGGTCTTCATCGGTATCTCCTGGGGCCCGGGACAGGCCGCGTTATTTCTGTCTGACCGAGATACGCAGCAGGACCGCCGCCGGATGCAGCGACCGTGCAGGCCGGGTGCATCCGCGCAGGCGGCTGCTGCGTATACTCGGCAAGATGGCCGCGGAAATCGGACGTGCTGCAGATAGCGAGGTGGCGGGCCTGCTGGCGGGCTGCGCGCGCCAGGACCGCCGGGCCTTCCAGCGCCTGTACGAGCGCACCGCGCCGCAGCTCCTCGCCTGCCTGATCCGGATGCTTCGACATCGCGCGCTCGCGGAAGACGCCTTGCAGGACGTGTTCGTGCAGGTCTGGGGCCGCGCCGGCCAGTACCAGAGCAGTCGTGGTTCGGCCTGGGCCTGGCTGATCGCGATTGCGCGCTACCGTGCGATCGACCTCCGGCGCCGCGAATCGCGCCTCGTCGCCGGATCGGATACCGATATCGACCAGATCCCCGGCGAGGAAGAACCGGAGGATGCGCTCGCGGCGCTCGGCCGCCACGCATCGAAAGCGCTCACGACCTGCCTCGATGCCCTCCAGTCCCGGCAGCGCGAATGCATCGTGCTGGCCTACCAGGGCGGGCTGACGCACACGGAAGTCGCGAGCAAGATCGATGAGCCGCTCGGCTCGGTGAAGAGCTGGATTCGGCGCGGGCTCACGGCGCTCAAGCAGTGCCTCGAATCATGAAACGCGACGAGCCGGAAAACCTGGACCTGATTGCAGCCGAGTACGCGCTCGGGACGCTGCGCGGTCCCGCGCGCCGGAGCTTCGAGCGTCGCCGCCGGCGCGATCCGTTCGTGGACCGGCGCGTCACGGCGTGGGAGGAGCGTTTCGCGCTGCTCGCCTTGCGATTGAAGCCGGTTGCGCCGTCGGCCGACGTGTGGCGCGCACTCCAGCGCCGCATCGGTGGCGGCGCGCGCAGCGCCTGGCGCGCGCTCGCGGCGGCGGTTGCACTGTTCGCTGTGCTCGGCTTCGGCTGGATCGTCTGGCAAGAGTTGCGCGCGCCGCAGGCGACGGCCGAATTCGCAAGCGCCGGGGGCGAGACGCTCTGGCGCGTCGAGCTTGCCGCGCGCGGCGATCGCCTCGAGGTCGCGACCCTCGGCAAGCCGGCCGTGCCGGAAGCGCGCGCCCGCGAACTGTGGGCACTGCCCGAGGGCGGCGCTCCGGTGTCGCTCGGCCTCATGCCGGCGAGCGGCGAGGCGCGCCTCGCACTCGATAGCCGTCAGCAGGCGGCGCTCAAGGCGGCGGCCAATATCGCGGTCAGCGACGAGCCGGCCGGCGGCTCGCCGACCGGCGCCCCGACCGGCGACGTCCTCTACATCGCCGCGATCGTCCGGACGTAGCTTCCCACCCCGGGGACTGTCCCCTTTAAAGCGGCGCAACGCGCCGCTTTAAAGGCGGACTGTCCCCTCCGACAATGGTGGGGTGGCACCCGCTAGCAAGAG
>DATBSX010000336.1:0-4855 GCA_036559565.1 Steroidobacteraceae bacterium
GCATACGTCTGGGACTCGCTCGACTTCGGCCTCAATCTGCAGTTGCTTGACCCGAAAGTGACCAAGGGCAACGCTCTCGTCGAAACGGAAGCCGGGGACCGGCTGCCCTTCTCCTCGAAAGAAAAAGGCGCCGTCTGGCTCGAGTACACGCTCCCCGCGGAGATCGCAGGCGGCCATTTTTATGGCCGCGTCCAATGGACCTACAACGGCAACTCGCTGAACGGCATCGGCGCTGACGCTACGTTGCAACCTACTTACCAGCTCACCGACTTCAAGATCGGCCTCGAATCGGGCGACTGGGATGTTTACGCCTACGTGGACAACGCCTTCAACGAGCGCGCCGTCCTGTACGACCAGCAGAGCGCGCCGCCCGGCACGATCACGGTCAACGACCCGCGCTCCTGGGGCATCGGGTTCTCGAAGAGCTGGGGCGGCAACTGACGACGATCCGTCGAGCCGCGCCGAAATCGAAGCGCGTGCGCGTCGAGCGCATGCGCAAGCGGGGCCATTACGACCGCGAGACCATCGACGCGATCCTCGATGCGGGCCTCATCTGCCACGTCGGCTTCGTGCACCAGAAAGTGCCCGTCGTCATCCCGACGCTCTTCTGGCGCGAGGGCGACTGGCTCTACCTGCACGGCTCGGCTGTCAGCCGGATGCTCGATACGGCCCGCAAGTCGCCGGTCTGCGTGACGGTGACCCATGTCGACGGCCTCGTGCTCACGCGCTCGGCCTTCCATCATTCCATCAATTACCGCTCCGTCGTCGTTCTCGGCGAACCGGAGGAAGTGACGGACGCCGTCGAGAAGGAAAAGCGCCTGCGTACTTTTATGGAAGGACTGATGCCGGGCCGCTGGGACGGACTGCGCCCGGTCAAGCCGAAGGAGCTGAAGGCGACGCGCCTGCTGCGCCTCGCGATCGACGAGGCCTCCGCGAAGATCCGCTCGGGTCCGCCGGCGGATGACAAGGCCGACTACACATGGCCGTCGTGGGGCGGGATCATCCCGATCGAGACGCACGTCGGCTCGCCGCAACCGGACGAGCACGTGAAGGATGCGGGCATGCGTCCGCCACGCCTAGGTAAATTCCGCGCCCGCTAGCCGCTCATGTTGCGCACGAGTGATGCGCTGACGTCGCCAGTCGACGACATCCTACTGCGCCATGCCGCATACGACTGCTCATAATCAGAAGTATGGGCCCAGCGCGCGCACGAACCTTCATGTTGCTGCGACTCGTCGCTGCGATACTGATCGTTGTTTGGCTCGCGGACCGTGCGGGATTCGATGCAATCGCCGCGAAGTTGCTGGGCGTTGACGCTCGCCTCCTCTGCGTCGCCATCGCCCTCTTGTTAGCCGACAACCTCGCAAAAGTCTGGAACTGGCGCAAGCTCATCGCAAGCCTCGTCACCGACCGCGAAGTGTCTTTCGTCCGCGTACTTTCTTGGTATTTCGCGGGCGGCTTCCTCGGCGCAGTCGTGCCTTCTTCCGCAAGCACTGACGTGCTGCGCGTGGTCCTGAGCCAGCGCGCGCTCGGCGGCCACGGCTCCGCCTGCGCGGCCTCTGTACTCACGATGAACGGCCTCGGCTGGTTTACGGGCTGCCTGCTCGGGATGATTGGCGTCGCGCTTCTCGCGCTCGGCCGCGGCCTGCCCGACCTGCTCGGGCCGGCTGCGCTCCTGTTCATCCTGATGGCCGTCGTGCTGCCCGTCGGCTATCGCGTGCTGAGCGTGAAGCGCAGGAGAATCATCGCGCTGCTCCGGGACTTTCGCTGGCCACACATCAGCAATGCAGTGCGTAAATTCATCGACGCCGTATGCGTCTTCGAGCGCGCGCACGTGCGGTTTCTGCAGTTCCTCATGATCGCGGCTACGGGACTGCTCGCGCAGTCCGGGATGTATGCGCTGACCGCCGCCTCGGTCGGTGTCTACCTGCCATTCGGGGTCTGGATGATCTTCGCGCCGCTGACCCGGATCATTGCGCTCGTGCCGATATCGGTGCTCGATTTCGGCCTGATCCAGGGCGCGCACGTCTGGATGCTCGGACTCTTCAACGTGCCGGCCGCCGACGCGTTCGTCATCTCCACGCTGTTCGCGCTGCAGGGCGCGTTGATCCACGCAACCGTGGGCAGCGTCGCCTTTGTCTTCGGGGATCGCGCGCCCGCAAGGCCGCAACCGGCGGCCTGAACGGTCAGGCCTTGCCGGCCTTTGCGACGTAGGCATCGATGACGCGGGCAAGCACGACCATCGGCACGCCCCCGCCCTTCACGACCGCATCGTCGAACTGGCGTAAGTCGAATTTCGCGTCCAGCGCCTGTTGTGCCTTGGCACGCAGGCGATTGATCTCGCTGTGGCCGACCTTGTAGCCGCAGGCCTGGCCCGGCCACGCGCAGTAGCGGTCGACCTCGCTCGTCACTTCCTCGATTCCCGAGCCGTTCGTGCTCGCAAACCACTCGATCGCCTGCTGGCGCGTCCAGCGCTTCGCGTGCAGGCCGGTATCCACGACGAGCCGGCAGGCGCGGAAGGCGATGGACTGCAGGTAGCCGAGGCGGCCGACCGGATCGTTCTCGTAGACGCCGAGCTCGTCGGCGAGCTGCTCGGCGTAAAGCGCCCAGCCTTCCGAGTAGGCGTTGAAGGCGAGGAGCGAATGCACGAGCGGCATCTTGAACGTGTACTCGCCCTGCCAGACGTGGCCCGGCAGCGACTCGTGGTAGGTCAGCGTCGGCAGGCTGTACTTCCGCCAGAGGTCGGTGGTGCGCAGGTTGATCCAGAACTTGCCCGGGACCTTGCCGTCGATGCTGCCGGGTCCGCCGTAAGCGCCAGGCGCGCCAATCTCGACTTCGGGCGCCATGCGCTTGATCTCGAAGTTGCCCGGCACGAGCGTCGCGAAGGCGCGCGGCAGGCGTGTGCGGATGTCGGCGACGCGCGCCTCGAGCAGCGCCATGATCTCGGCGCGTCCCTTGTCGTTGTCCGGGAACTCGAAACGCTTGTCCTTGCCGAGCGCCGTCATGCGCTCGCCGACCGTGCCCTTCGAGTAGCCCTCGCCCTTCAGGATCGTGTCCATCTGGGCCTGGAGTTCTGCAAGTTCGGTCTTGCCGCGCTCGTGGATTTCGTCCGGCGACATCCGCGTCGTCGTCGCGGCGCGCAGCGCCCAGGCGTAGTACGCATCGCCCTGCGGCAATTTCCACATGCCCGCGTCCGCATTCGCGCGCTCACGATGTGCGGCTAGCTCGGTGGCCTGGCGAGCGAGCGCCGGGCCGATCTTTTCCGACGCGAGTTTCGCCGCCTGCGTTGCGTAATCGCCGCCGAGGGACTCCGCCTTCTTCGCGAACGAGGCGATCATCGGCCATTTGGCGACGTCGCCCTGCTGCGCGAGCTTGATCTGCGCGAGCGCCTTGTCAAGGATGAAATCCGGCGCGATGACGCCACGCGAACCCGCGGACTTCAGGCGCTCGGTCTCGCCGTCGACCTGGCCGGCGTAGGCCGAGAGGCGCGCGAGATAAGCATCTGCGTCTTCCTTCGTCGCGACGGTATGCTGCTCCTCGAGCAGGCTCGGGATCTCGAGGAAAGCGCCCGTGTTCTGTGTAACGACGTAGGGCGCGTTCCGGTAGGACCAGTTCGCGTTGAGGGTCGCGACGTCGCCATAGGGAAACGCGAAGCCCTCGGCCGCCGTCTCGTGCGCCGTCCGCACGACGTCGAGGTCGATGCGCGCGGCCTCGCTGAGTGCGGCCGCATTCACGGCCTTCATGCGTTCAAGCCGGGCAGTCACGCGCGTTGCGATCGCCGACTGCCCCGCCGCCGAGCGGTCGGTCAGCCGGGCCTTGAGCGGCGCGCGCGCCCCGATGTCGATGCCAAGGCCGGTCGCATTCTCGGGGTAGTCGGCCAGCATCTCCTCGCCGATTTCGGAGAGAAGGGCTTCGCTGTCCACGGCTTTCAGCTCGGGGCTCCGCCTGGCGCAGGCCGCGAGGCCCGAAAGTGCCGCGAGGGCGGCGCCCGTCCCGGCGATGAATTCACGGCGATTGCTGCTCATCGTGTTGGCCTCGCTGTCGTGGCCGGGATAATAAGCGATTGATTTGCCCTCGCCACGCAATAGTTGCCTTGACAACTATTGCAGGGTCAATGAATGCTATGAGTCCCCCAAACCCCCGCCGGAATCCCCATGGCCACGTCCGCCGCCCGCCTCCGAGAAGCCGCCGATCCGGTGCTGCCGGCGGAGGATGACGTGCAACGAGCCATCTGCCGCCAGGTCAAGTTCGTCCTGAGTTCGCTGGTCCGCCGCGTCGACCGTCACATGCAGCCGCTCGAGCTGACCGGCATGCAGTGGGAACCCGTGCTCATGCTGTGGCTGAAGCGCGCCGACACCGTCGCCGGGCTCGCGCGCGTAAGCCAGGTCGGCTTCGCGTCCATGTCGCGGATGCTGGATCGCCTGGAGGAAAAGAAACTTCTGCGGCGCGAGCGCAGCGCCGAAGACCGCCGCGTTGTCCACCTGCACCTGACGCCCAAGGGCCGCAAGGTCGCGGGCAGGATCTGGCCGATCGTGGTGGACGGGATGAAAGTCCATCTCGACGGCTTCAAGAAGGAAGAGCTCGTGCGCTTCAACGAATTCCTCGCCCGCATGCTGGCGAATGGGGTGCGCGATGCGGAATCCGAGTAAGGCACCGGCGCTGGCGGCCGCAGCCGCCGCGCTCCTCGTCATGGCCGGGTGCGGCCCGGATGCGGCCGGTCCTCCCCCCCTGCCGGAAGTCGGCGTCGTCACGCTCGCGTCCCGCGCGATCGAGATCACCGACGAGCTTCCCGGCCGCACCACGGCCTTTCGCGTCGCCGAGGTCCGCCCGCAGGTCACCGGCATCGTCAAGCGGC
>DATBSX010000337.1:0-3160 GCA_036559565.1 Steroidobacteraceae bacterium
GATCGCGCCGCCGTGCACGCCGCACACGCGGCGGCTGCCGTTCGACCGCGCGGCATGTCGCGCAACCAGCGTATCGGAATCATCGGAGCCGCCGCGCTCGTCGCTGCCCTGCTCGCATTCGGCTGGTACGCCTGGGCGCAGAAAGCACGCGAGGCGGCAACGACGCAAGACGAGACTCCCGTCGCGGCAGTTGAATTGCCGGCGCGCAGCATTGCCGTGCTCGCGTTCGAGGATCGCGGCGGCTCGACCGGAACCGACGTCCTTGCGGAAGGCATCCCCGAATCCGTCCTGCATCAGCTTGGATTGATGCGGGGACTCACGGTGATCGCGCGCGGATCCTCGTTTGCCTTCAAGGGCCGCCACGAGGACATGCGCGTCATCGGCCGCAAGCTCAACGTGCGCTACCTGCTGGAGGGCAGTGTGCAGAGTTCGGGAGACCGGCTGCGCGTCACTTCGAGCCTGGTCGACGCCCAGACGGGCGCGAGCGTCTGGTCCGGGCAGTTCGACCCGCAGCCGCAGAATGTATTTGCGATGCAGGACGAAATCGCCCTGGAGGTCGCGCGGGCGCTGCAGTTGACGCTCGAGGCGATCAACGATCCGACGACCGGCGCCCGCAGCGGCGCCACCGAAAATTACGATGCCTACTTCGAATTCCTGCGCGGGCGTGCGCTGCTCGCGAGCGTGCGCGTGGCCGACCTGCCCGCCGCAGTCAGCGCGCTGACCTCGGCGATCCGCCAGGACCCGAAGTTCGCGTCCGCCTACGTGCTGCTGGCGAGGGCCAGGATCGCCCTGGCCGAGCAGAGGCCGGCTGCCGAGCTGCAAGTGGGCTTCCCGAAGGAAGTCGAGACCGCGATGGGATTGCTCAATACCGCCCTTGAGCTGAACCCGCAAAGCGGCGAAGCGTACGTCGAACGGGGTTACCTGAAGCTGTATTTCGACGTTGCGGCGGCGGATGCGGACCTGCGGCGCGGCATCGACCTCGCACCCAACTATGCGCGCGGCTATGAAGGGCTCGCGGCCGTGATGTTCCAGAGTGTCGCACGGCGCCGCGAGGCCCTCGAGATGATCGAGAAGGCGCGCCGGCTCGATCCGCTGGAGCTGCGCCTCGATGTGATCAAGGCCACCTACCTGGCCTGGGGACCTGGCGACATGGCGCAGGCTGCCCAGGTTGCGGAGTCCGTGCTCGAGCGCGACCCGCTGTACGTGCCGGCGCTGGTGCGCCTCGCGGACGTCCGCTGGTGCGGCGAAGGCAAGAGCGCGGAGTCCGTGGCGCTGGCCGAGCAGGCGGTGGCGCTCGATCCGGGCAACGAAACGGCGTGGCGACACCTGTCGATGAGCTATCTCTCCGTCGGCGAGCCCGCCGCTGCGGAAGCCGCCCTCACCCATGTCGCCGACAACCCGGCCATGGGGAAACTGGTGCTGGATCTGTACAAGGACGACTGGCGCGGAGCCGGCGAGGCCGCCTACACCCTGCTCGCGGCAGGTCCGTCCTACCGCCAGATCGAGCCCCACATTGCGCTCGCGATCCGCAGGCACGCCCGGGTGACCGGCGACTACCACCGAGCCATCGCCGCGCTCGAAAAATGGACCTCAGTTTCCTGGGATGGCGACGAGCCGGTGATCGAGGAACAACTGGGAATGGGCGTCTCCATCGCCGCACTCGGCGACATGCTGATGGCGTCCGGTCAGAAAGAGCGGGGACGAGCGCTGCTGGAAGAGTTGCTGGCAGACACTGCGGTGCAGATCAGCCGCTATGGCCGGGGCGAAGTCTGGCTCAACGATTCCCGGGCCATCGCAAGTGCCCTGCTCGGCAAGGCGGACAATGCCGTCGCGATGCTCCAGCGCCAGGAAAAGCTCGGGTTCGGGTATCACCATTGGCGAGTGACGCTCGAGGACGACCCCGCATTCGATTCACTCCGGGGGCGCGGGGATTTCCAGGCGCTCGTGGCGGATGCCCGCGTCAACGAGGAGCGCGAACGCAAGCAGTTCCTCAAGATGCGGGCGGACGGGCAAGTACCAAAACGGAGCTGACCCGGTCAGGCCCGGTCCGGCCGCGGCTCGCCCATGGCGTAGGTCGCAAGGATCTCGTGCGTCACCGTATTCCGCAGCACGTTGAACCATTGCCCGCAGCCGAAACTGTGGCACCAGCGCTCGGCGTGCTCGCCTTTCGGGTTCGAGCTGAAGAAGAGGTAATGCGACCATTGCTCGTCGCCGGCGCCCACGGGCGGCCGCGTGATGTGCGACTCGCCGCCGTAGGTGAACTCCGGCTCGTCGCGCAATCCGCACCAGGGGCATTCGATCCTGAGCATGCTCTATGATTCCACGATCCAGATGAACGAGCGTTACTCATTCTTCGCCCTCGCCCGCCACGCGGTCAACGGCAGAAAGCCCTGGTCACGCGTGCTGCACCGGCCGACGCTGCAGCCCGCCTACGACGCCGTCATCATCGGCGGCGGCGGCCACGGGCTCGCGACGGCCTACTTCCTCGCGAAAGAGCACGGCATGAAAAACATCGCCGTGCTCGAGCGCGGCGCCATCGGCCAGGGCAACTCCGGCCGCAACACGCAGGTCGTGCGCTCCGACTACTTCCACCTCTCCAGCTCGAAGTTCTTCGAGCGCTCGCTGAAGCTCTACGAGGGCCTCAGCCGCGAGCTCAACTACAACATCATGCTGAGCCAGCGCGGCAAGGTCTCCCTCGCGCACAGCCCCCACGAGATGGAAGTCCTGCGCCGGTCGGTCAACGCGATCCGCATGAACGGCGTGGACTCCGAGATGCTGACGCCGCAGGAGCTCAGGAAGCTCGAGCCGATGTTGAACCTGGAGAGCCGTTACCCGATCGAAGGCGCGGCAGTGCAGTGGCGCGGCGGCATTTCGCGCCACGACGCGGTCGTCTGGGCTTTCGCGCGCGCCGCGGGCGAGCTTGGCGTCTCCATCGTGCAAGGCTGCGAAGTGACCGGGATCAAGGTGCACGGCGGCCGCGTGCGCGCCGTCGAGACGACGCAGGGCACGGTCGCGGCGCCGAACGTCCTGATCTCAGTCGCGGGCCACTCGAGCCTGCTCGCCGGCATGGCGGGCCTTTCGCTCCCGATCCAGAGCACCTGCCTGCAGGCGATGGTGACGGAACCGGTGAAACCGCTCATCGATAGCGTGCTCGTCTCCG
>DATBSX010000338.1:0-3059 GCA_036559565.1 Steroidobacteraceae bacterium
AAGCCCGGCGTCGCCGTCAAGGCGGTGCCGGCGGACGCCGCGGCCGCGGACGTCGCCGCGCGCTGAGCCGGGACAGGCCCGCCACGCATGTTGTCGCGCTTCTTCATCGACCGGCCGATCTTCGCCTGGGTGATCGCGATCATCATCATGGTGGCGGGCGGCCTCGCGGTCGTGACGCTTCCGGTGCGCCAGTACCCGGCGATCGCGCCGCCGATGATCGGCATCAACGTGACCTACCCCGGCGCCTCCGCGCAAACCGTCCAGGACACGGTGGTGCAGGTCATCGAGCAGCAGCTGAATGGCATCGACAACCTCGACTACCTCGTCGCCGACGCCCAGGCGGACGGCTCGGCGACAATCACGCTGACCTTCACGCAGGGCACGGACCCGGATACGGCCCAGGTGCAGGTGCAGAACAAGCTGCAGCTCGCCATGCCGAACCTGCCGCAGGAAGTGCAGCAGGCGGGCGTGCGCGTCAACAAGCCCGCCCGCAACTACCTCGTCGTGCTCGGTATCATCTCCGGCGACAACAGCATGAGCAACGAGGAGTTGACCGACTACGTCGCGACCAACCTCCTCGACCCGCTCAACCGCACGAAGGGCGTCGGCGACGTCACGATCTTCGGCGCACAGTACGCGATGCGCGTCTGGGTGGATCCCGCGAAGCTCGTCAATTACGGCCTCACGACCGGCGACGTGGTCGCCGCGATCCGCGCCCAGAACGTGCAGGTGGCCGTCGGCTCGCTCGGCGGCCTGCCGGCCGTGCCCGGGCAGTCGATCAGCGCGACCATCATCGGGCCAACGCGGCTTTCAACGCCGGAGGCCTTCTCCGCGATCCTCCTGCGCGTCAATCCGGACGGATCGCAGGTGAGGGTCGGCGACGTGGCGCGCGTCGGCCTCAACGCGGAAAACTACATTCGCGACACCAAGTACAACGGGAAGCCCGCGGCAGGCGTCGCGATTCGGCTCGCCGCCGGCCAGAATGCGCTCGACACGATGAAGGGCATCCGCGCGACGCTCGACGGGCTCGAGCCCTTCTTCCCGCACGGCATGGAAGTCGTCTATCCGCTCGACACGACGCCATTCGTACGGAGCTCCATCCGAGAGGTCGTCAAGACGCTGTTCGAGGCCGTCGCCCTCGTCTTCCTCGTGATGTACGTCTTCCTGCAGAATGCGCGCGCGACGCTGATCCCGACCATCGCCGTGCCGGTCGTCCTGCTCGGCACTTTCGGCATCCTCGCGGCCTTCGGCTTCTCCATCAACACGCTGACGATGTTCGGCATGGCCCTCTCGATCGGTCTCCTGGTCGACGACGCGATCGTCGTCGTGGAGAACGTCGAGCGCGTGATGGCGGAAGAGCGGCTGCCGCCGCGGGAGGCGACGCGAAAGTCCATGGACCAGATCACCGGCGCGCTCGTCGCGATCGCGCTTGTGCTCGCCGCCGTGTTCGTGCCCATGGCCTTCTTCGGCGGCTCGATCGGCGTCATTTACCGCCAGTTCTCGATCACGCTGGTCTCGGCGATGGCGCTCTCCGTGGTGGTCGCGCTCGTGCTGACGCCGGCGCTCTGCGCCACGATAATGAAGCCGCTGCCGCCCGCCGGCCACGTCGAGCACCGCGGCTTCTTCGGCTGGTTCAATCGCGTGTTCGAGCGCGGCCGCGCGCGTCACGCCGGCGGCCTCGAGCGCATGCTCGGGCGCACCGGCCGATCGATGCTCGCCTACCTCGCGATCGTCGCCGCCATGGCGCTGCTCCTGGTGCGCATTCCCTCCTCGTTCCTGCCGAACGAGGACACGGGCTTCATGTACGGCCAGGTGCAGGGGCCTCCCGGCGCTTCGCGCGAGCGTACCTGGCAGGCGCTCGACAAGGCGCAGCAGTACCTGACGAACGAGGAGAAGGACACGGTCGAGGGCGTGCTGACGGTCAGCGGCTTCAGCTTCTCCGGCACGGGCCAGAACGCAGGACTGCTCTTCATCAAGCTGAAGGACTGGGATGAGCGCAAGTCTTCCGCCCAGCAGATGGATGCGATCATCGCGCGGGCCAACAGGTTCTTTTCGACCATCAAGGAAGCGAACGTCATCGCCGTCGCGCCGCCCGCGGTGCTCGAGCTCGGCAATACCGCGGGCTTCGACCTGATGCTGCAGAACCGCGGCGGCCTCTCGCACGACGCCTTCCTCGCTGCGCGCAACCAACTGCTTGGGGAAGCGGCGAAGGACCGGCGGCTCACGGCCGTGCGGCCGAACGGCGTCGAGGACGCGCCGCAGTTCCGGCTCGACATCGACCGCGAGAAGGCAAGCGCGCTCGGCGTATCGGTCGCGGACATCAACCAGACGCTGCAGGCCGGCTGGGCGTCCGTCTACGTGAACGATTTCATCGATCGCGGCCGCGTGAAGCGCGTGTACGTGCAGGGAGATGCCGCCGCGCGCATGCAGCCCGCGGACCTCGACCGCTGGTACGTGCGGAACGCCGCGGGCGGCATGGTGCCCTTCTCTGCCTTCGGCCGCGGCGAATGGACTTACGGGCCGCAGAAGCTGACGCGTTTCAACGGCGTGCCCGCCTACCAGATCCAGGGCTCGCCCTCGCCCGGGCACAGCTCCGGCGAGGCGATGGACGCGATGGAGGAGATCGTCGCAGGCCTGCCCGCCGGCGTCGGCTACGAATGGAACGGCCTCTCCGCCGAGGAGCGCCGGTCTGGCGCGCAGCTGCCGCTCCTCTACGCACTCTCGATCGCGATCGTCTTCCTCTGCCTCGCCGCGCTGTACGAAAGCTGGTCGATCCCGCTCACCGTGCTGCTCGTCGTCCCGCTCGGCGTGGTGGGCGCGGTGGTCGCAACGCTCGCGCGCGGACTCAGCAACGACGCCTACTTCCAGGTGGGCCTGCTCGTGACGATCGCACTCGCCGCGAAGAACGCCGTGCTCATCGTCGAGTTCGCGAAGGAAAACTTCGACCGCGGCATGGGACTCGCCGAGGCCGTGATGCAGGCGACGCGGCAGCGGCTGCGCCCGATCCTCATGACCTCCCTCGCCTTCATGGCGGGCGTCCTGCCGCTCGCGCTCGCGGG
>DATBSX010000339.1:0-1712 GCA_036559565.1 Steroidobacteraceae bacterium
GTTGACCATCTCGGCGAACACCGGGCTCTTCGAGTACGCGATCAGGTGGTCGGCGTCGCGGAAGATGAACGGGTAGTACGCGATGCCGAGGCGCGGGTAGCTGCGCGCGGCGAACGACGGCCCGCTGATGATCATGTCGACGGTGCCGAGGGCCATCCCCTGGTTGATGTCGGTCTCCTTGCCGAGCGTGGAGGCCGGGAATACCTCGATGTCGAACTTGCCGTTGGTGCGCTTCTTGATCTCGGCGGCGGCCCACACCGACTCGGTGTGGTACGGCTCGCTGGTCTCGTACACGTGGGCCCACTTGAGTTTCTGCTGGGCCGCTGCCGGACCTGCGAGAAGCGCGGCGGTCGCGAGCAGGGCGAGGGAAAGGCGGGACAACATACGCATGGCTTGACTCCTCCTGGGATGGGCGAATGAATGCTAGGCGCAGACGACCTGCACCTTGGTGCTGCGGTTCTTGTCGGCGGCGGCGGCGAACGCCGCGACCGCGTCCTTGAGCGGGTACTGCCCTGAGATCAGCGGACGAACGTCGACGCGCCGCGTCGACAGGTAGTCGACCGCCCAGTCGAACTCGATGCCCCAGCGGAACGCGCCGCGGAGGTCGATCTCCTTGCTCATGACCTCGTTGACGACGAACGGCAGCGGCTCGTGCGGCAGCGTGCCGACCTGCACGACCACGCCGCCGCGCTTGACCGCGGCGACGCACGACTTGAGCGCGTTGAAATTGCCCGACACCTCGTAGCAGACGTCGAACTGCGGCGTCGCGAGCTTCGCGCCGTCGCGATCGGCGCGCAGCACGACGTCGGCGCCGACCTTGGTGGCCTGCACGAGCGGACGGTCGAGGACATCGCTCACCGTGATTCTGCGCGCCCCGGCGAGCCGCGCGGCCATCACGGTCAGGCAGCCGATCGTGCCGGCGCCGGTGACGAGCACCGACTTTCCCATCAGGCCGCCGCCGCGGTGAACGGCGTGCAGCCCGACGGCGAGCGGCTCGGCGAACGCGAGCTCGCCGAGCGTGATGTCGCCGGCGACCGGATAGCACTGGCGCTCGCCCATCACGAACTGTTCCTGGAACATGCCCTGCACGTGCGGGTACAGGCTCGCGCTGCCGAGGAAGCGCATGTTCGCGCAAAGCTGCTCGCGCCCTTCGCGGCACGCTTCGCAGCGGCCGCACGCGTGCGACGGCGACACGGCGACCTTGTCGCCCTTTTTCACGCGCGTCACGCCCGCGCCGACGGCCTCGACGACGGCGGATGCCTCGTGCCCCGGGATCAGCGGCTCGCGCACGACGAAGCTGCCGTTGCGGCCTTCGAAGTAGTAATGGAGATCGGAGCCGCAGATGCCGCCGGCGCCGAGGCGCAGCAGCACCTCGCCCGGACCGGGCGCGGGTGCGGCGAACGATTCGATCCGCAGGTCTTCCTTCGCGTGGATGCGGGCAGCGAGCATCGTCGTTCTCCTTGTTGCGGCGGGCCGCGCTACTGCAGCGTGTCCCAGCCCTTGCTGAAGCGCTTGTACGCCTGGTTGAGGTGCCGCTGCATCGCCGCGCGCGCGCCGGCGGGGTCGTGTCCCGCGATCGCGCGCAGCACCGAGCGGTGCTCGGACATCGCCGCGGTCCACAGCTCCGGCGAATCGTAGTGGTGCTCGAGCTGCTTGTAGAGCGGTCCGGTGCGCTCGTCCCACAGCATCTTGACGACCTGCACGAGCGCGCC
>DATBSX010000340.1:0-11086 GCA_036559565.1 Steroidobacteraceae bacterium
CGGACCCCCGTCCACCGGCAGGTTGAGCTCGAGGATGTTCATCTTCGAGAACACGGCCGTGAAGATCAGGAAGAAGATCAGGATGACCATCACGTCCAGCATCGGGACGATGTTGATGTCGTTCCTGCCGCGGTAGCGCGCGTGGTTGCGCGACTGCCGCTTGACGATGCGCGAGCCGCTCATGCGCGGGCGCCCCTCACTCCCGTTTCAAGCGGGCGATTGGCGGAGCGCGCGGCGTCCTGCTGCGACTCGGGATCCATCTTGCGCTCGTTCAGCGCATTCAGGAACTTGACCGAAGCGACCTCGAGGCTGTCGACGATTTCGGTCGTCTTGGTCTCGAGGTACAGGTGCGCGAGCAGGAGCGTGATCGCGGTGACGAGGCCGAGCGCCGTGTTGTTCATGGCGACGGAGATCGAGGCCGCGAGCAGGCTCGCCTTCTCGGCCGGGTTCGCCTGCGCGACCGCGGCGAAAGCGCTGATCAGGCCGATGATGGTTCCGAGGAGGCCCATCAGCATGGCGATGTTCGCGAGCGAGGCCAGGTAGTGAGTGCGCTTCTCGAGGCGCGGGATCACCTCGACGAGGCTCTCCTCCAGCGCCTTCTCGATGTCATCGCGGCGCCGCGCGGTCTGTATGCGCGTGATGCCGTAACGCATGATGTGCGCGAGCGCCGTTTCCGAGTTCGCGACCGCCTGCAGGGCTTCGCGGAACTTGCCCAGTTCCAGCAGCGGCTGGACCTGCGCCCAGATGCGGCGGTTGCCGGCGCCGGCCTTCATGATGAACCCGAATCGCTCGAGTGCGATCACGAGGCCGACGACCCACACGAGGGCGATCGGGTACAGGAAAATTCCGCCCTCGCGGAAGAAGTTGAGGATGATGTCCAGGGCGTGCATGGGGCTGCTCCAGATGGGGGTCTTTAAGGGGGTTAGGTTGCCGTTGACCGGGTTATGAAAACCGGGACTACGTCTCGGGTTTCGTCTCCAGGGCCTCGAAATAGCGCAGTTCCCGGCGGAATACCTCACGATCGACCGGTTCCAGCACCTCGTTCAGGAGGCTGTTGGCCGGCCGGCCGGTCAGGTCGCCGAGCTCGGCCCGTTTCCAGGGCACGATCACCATGACCTTGGGCAGCTCGCGGTTGCCCGTGATCGCCGTCGGATCGAGCTCCAGGTGGTCCATGGTACGTCGTGCCGCAGGGTTCGCCTTCACGGATGGTTCTTCCGCCGGCGGCTTTGCCGTCTCGGCAGGCGGCGCGGCGGGAGGGGCCTCCTGAGCGAGCGCGGCGGGAGGGGCCTCCTGAGCGAGCGCGGCGGGAGGGGCCTCCTGAGCGAGCGCTGCGGGCGCGAGCAGGACAAGCGAGACTAGAAGAAGCTGGTATCGGCTCATGGCTGCACTTCCGCGGTCTGTGCGACGTCGCCGACGCGCCGCTTGAGCTCGGCGATCCAGCCGGAAACCTGGCGGTCCGCCGTTCCCGATTTTGAGAGGTAGGCTTCGAGGTTCTGCAGTGCCTCGGCCGGCCGCCACAGGTAGAGGTCGAGCAGCACCGCAAAGTTCCGATACGTGCGGTAATGCTCCGGGTCGGCCGCCAGTGCCTGGATGTAGGAGCCTTCTGCTTCCTTGAACCGACCGGTCTCGCGCTGCACCGATGCGAGCTCATTGAACGCGACAGCGCTTGCAGGATCGCGGTGGATGCCTTCGGCGAGCGACGCTTCCGCCTCCGGCCAGCGCTTCTCCCGCGCATGCAGCATGCCGAGGTTGATCGCGGGGGCGGCAAGCTTCGGCTCGCTCGCTACGAGTCTCTCGAGGATCGGTCGCGCGGCAGCAAAATCGCCGGCATCGAGGAACCGCAGGGCTTCCGCGAACTGCTGCTCCGTCGCAGGCGCGATTGCGGGCGGCGGCGGCACGGCCCCGGGCGCTTTCTCGTCCTTCTTGCCTTTCCTTGTCGCCTCGGCAACCGGCACGGCGGCCTGCGGCCCTGAAGCCGCCGCTGGCAACTCGAGAACCGCGATGAACTCCTCGGCCTCGACCTGTTTGCCGAAGCGCGCGGGCTGGACCTCGGCGAGGACCGCGTAGCTCTTTCGGACGGATTCGTCGTACAGGCCGTCCTTGGCGTGGCGCGCGTTCAACTCATGGATCTCGGCCGCTTTTTCCTCGAACGGGAATGCCTGTTCCTCGAGCAGGAGGTCGTACTGCTCGAGTTCCTCGGCGTCAAGGTTGGCCGGGCGCTCCGACTTCATGAGATCCGCAGCAAGGCGGCGATAAAGCTCGCCCATCTCGAAGGTCGCGGCCGTCGTCACTTCGGCAACGGCATAGCCGGTCGCCTGCTGGTAGCCAGCGAGCGCACGCTCCATCGCGGCCTTCTTGTCGGCCAGCGTCTGCTTGAGCGGCGAGACGAGCGGGATGGACTGGAACGCGTCGCGGCTCGCGCTCGTGAGTTCAAGCGTCGCAACCGCCGCGAGATAGCGGCTGCGGTCCGTGCGGGCCGCGCCGGCGTCACGGTCCGCGGCGACGATGCCCTCGAGCCACTTGCGCCGGCCCATGAAGTCGCCGGAGGCCTTCGCCGCATCTGCGAGCTTGAGGCGCGCCTCGACGGCTTCAGCGAGCGGCGCCGGGAAGCGCTGCACATAGGATTCGTAGGCGGCCATCGCGCGCGCCGGCTGCGAGGACTTCTCGTAGAGCTCCGCAGCCTGCCAAAGCGCATTGCGTTGCACCTCGGGCGTCTCGGCGCCGGATGCGGCGATGCGCTCGAATTCGCCGGCGGCCTCGCCGGGCCGCCCGCCTTCGACGTAGGCGAGCGCGAGATTTCGCGTCACGTCGGCCTGGCGCGGGCTCGCGGGATAGTTCGCGCGATAGGACTCGAGCACCGGGATTGCGCGCGGCCAGTCCTTGAGCGAGACGAGCATTGCGCCAGCGTCGAATTCCGCGGTCTCGCGGATCGCAGCGCCCGGCGCCAGCTTGCCGACACGCAGGAAGTCATCCACGGCACCTTGCGCGTCGCCCACCGATTTCTTGGCCTCGCCTTGCTTGTATATCGAGGCCGCCAGGCGCTCGTTGATGGCGGGGGCCTCGGGGTCCCCGGGCCCGAGAAGCGACTGCACCTGCAGGTAAGCGCCCTCGGCATCGGCATAGCCGCCGGAATCGAATTGTGCGTTTCCAGTCACCGTCCAGGCCGTGCGCTGCATCTCGACGTTCACGGGCGGCTGGCGGGCGAGCACGAGGCCTGCGACCTCGAGGGCTTTCGGGAGCTCCTTCAGGTCGTAGTATTCGCGCGCGGTGCGCGTGAGGAGCGTCGCGCTCTCCGGGTGAGCCGGGAAAGTCATGGCGAAGCGTTGCTGGCTCTCGAGGCGCTGGCGGTTCCAGTCGGCAAGCGCGCTGCCTTCCATCGACTTCGCTTCACGCTCGTAGCAGACGAGCGCGGCATAGCCCGCCTCGGCGGACTTCCCGTGGAACGGGTAGGCGTAGGCGGTCCGTTCGTACTCGGTCGCCGCGGCCCGGAATTCCTCGCTCTCGAACAGCGTCTCCGCGAGCAGGTAGTTCGTATTCGCCGAATCCGGGTCATCCGGAAACGACTGCAGGAACTCGCGGTACCAGCGTGCCGCCTCGTGGTAGTCGGCTTTTTTCTTCGAGCGCTGCGCTTCGGCATGGTAGTACTGCGCGAGGTCGGTCAGGTTGGTCTTGAGCTCCCGCGCAACGAGCGGGAATTGCTCAGGTGTGCGCGCGGCCCAGAACGTGCTGCCGAGCCGGTAGCGCTCGACGAATTCCTTCTTGCCGTCGAGCACGAGCTGCGCGAATCCGCCCTTCTTGTAGGCCTCGATCGCCTGCATCTGCAGGAGCGGCGCCTGCTCGTGGTCCGGGTAGCGGTCGACGAAGGCGCGATAGGTGTCGGCGGCGTCCGTGTAGCGCTGCTTGGATACGTAGAGGTCGCCGAGCTCCGAGTACAGCATGTAGCCGTACGGGATCTCGCCGCGGCGCTGGACGAAGCGGTCGAGAGTCTCCTGGCCGTCCACGTAGGAAAACCCGATGGAGAGGACGCGGAAGGTGTCCTGCACCAGTTCGCGGTCGGCGCGCGCGAGGGTCGCCGGGTCCACGACGGCGCCGGGCTTCGCGGGGTCGATGAGTTTCAGGTCGAGCACGCGCACGAAAGGCTCGAACGAGGCCTCGTTCTCCGACTGCTTGAACAGCGACCAGCCCAGCTTGTAGAGGCTCTGCTCGTAGAACTCGCTCTTCGCACCAAAGGCGCTGGCCGCCTCGTAGGCCTTCTGCGCCTCGGCGTAGCGCTTCGCGCTGAAGAGGATCTCGCCGCGGCGGAACTGCGCCTCGTCGATGCGCACGCTCTTCGGATACTTCGCGACGAGCGTGTCGAGGTAGGCGAGCGCCTTGTCGGCCTCGCCGAGCGACTCCCAGCCGCGCGAGAGCTGGTAGAGGACGACGTCGGCGCGCGGGTAGTCCGGCTGCTGCTCGAGCAGGCGCGTGTAGATTCCGATCGCCTCGCGCGTCTCGGCCTCGCCCTGCCCCGTGGTCTCGCCGCGGGCGCTGTCGCCCGCCTCGATCTGCAGGTCGCCGAGCCGGCGCATGGCCTCGGTGCGAAGCGCAGGATCGCCGCCCTCAAGCTCGAGGAAGCTGCGGTAGAGTTCCTTGGCGCGATCGGGATCGGGCGCGACGGTCTCGCCCGTGCGCACTTCCGGCGCCGGGCGCTTCAAGTCCTTGAGCGTTGGCGGCGGGGGCGGCTTGGCGGCATGCGCGGCTAGCGGCGCCAGCGCGAGCGCAAGGGTGGCGATGATTGCGCGATTCACGGCGGCGCGTCCTGCGGCTTTGCCGGAGCCGGGTTCGCCGTTGCGCGGTCGTAGATCGTTGCGAGCGCATAGCGCGCCTCGACCGAGTATTCGTCGAGGCGCTTGCGCTGGTCCTCGAGCTCGCGGACCGCGATGTCGGCGAGGCGTTCTGCCTGCCGGGACTTGGCGCCCTTGACGCGAACCGCGAGCTCTGCGACACGTGGGCTCATCCGCTGCACGCGCCGCCCGAGGGCGGCGTTTTTCTCCGGGGCGCCCTCGCGAGCGCGGCTGGAAGCCGTCTCGCGCGTTCGAGCGTCGTACACCGACGCATTCAGGTCCCGGAGCGCGCGGCTCGCCTGCCAGCTTCTCACCTTCCAGGCGGCGTCGAGCTTCCAGAGGAGCGCACCGCGCGCGAGGCGCGCCTTCTCGCGCGCGTCGTCGTAGCTCGCATCGCCCACATGCAGCGCTAGCTCCGAGTCAACGGCGTCCAGCATGTCAAGCTGCTCGCGCTCGGCTTCGGTCGCCAGTGCATAGATGTCTCGCGATGCGATGGCGGTCTCGAACTCCGCCTGCAGCGCGTCGCGGCGGCCGTTGATCGCTGCCACGTCCACCGTCGCGAGCCTCGCGTCCGCGGCGGGAAGTTTCTCGTCGAAAGCCTGCTTGCGGGTCTGCACCATGTCGTCGAACGCGCCGAGGCTCTCCGACCAGGTGGCGAGGTTCTTCGACATCTCGTCAAGTGCCCGGTAGTTCTTGAGCCCTTCCTGGAACTCGTTGCCCGCAAGCAGGTGGTACAGGTAGCGCGACTCCGGCGAGTCGGGCAGCGTAGCAAGCTGCGCGAACCAGCCGCTGCGGCCGTCGTCGCCCGCCTTCATTGCGGCGTCGAGCAGGTGGCCCGTGCGGATCGAGTCGATCGATTCGCCGATGCGCGCGCGCTCGGCGTCGTAGGCCGCAATCGCTTTCTCGTAGTATTCGACGGCCTGCGACATCGCGCCGAGCTCGGCATAGGCGTACGGCACGGCGAGATAGGACTCCTGGACCGCGGCGTCGAGGAGATTGCGGCCCTGGAGCTCCTGCCAGGGAAGCAGCGCCGCCTCGTACTGCTTCGCCGCTGCGTCGGCCCAGCCGGCGCCGAGCAGCGCCTTGCTCGACAGCGGGCCATTGAGGCGCACGCGCTCCAGCGCGACACGCGCGGCGGCTGGCTCTCCCGCCTGCAGGTGCACGTAGCCGATTGCAAGGTTGGCCTTGTCACGCAGCGCCATGAGCTCAGGCCACTGCGTCTCTATCTGCCCGACACTGTCGAGCATCGCGAGGCCGCGCTGCGCCTCTCCTGCGCGCACCAGGGCGACGCCGAGGTTGAACTGTCCGTAGAGAAGCCAG
Organism: Steroidobacteraceae bacterium; assembly: GCA_036559565.1. GTDB lineage: Bacteria > Pseudomonadota > Gammaproteobacteria > Steroidobacterales > Steroidobacteraceae > SCUD01. Next base: position 6,144 of record DATBSX010000340.1, read on the forward strand.
TAACGAGGCCCCGCCCAGTTCGAAAGTTCAATGATCGCCTGGTCGTAGCGCTGGCGATTGAGAAGCCCTTGCGCGATCAGGAGGTGGCGTTCCGCCTCGACATCCTCCGAGAGCGTGCCGGCTGACTGGCGCAACGCCTTGTCTGATTCCTCGTAGAGCCCGGCCGCGTAGAGAACCTTGCCCAGGTAGAACCAGGCCTGGTCGCGAACGGGCTTCGGCGTTGATGTGTCCGCGAGCAGCTTTTCGAAGATTTCCCGCGCCTCGCGGTGCTGGCCGAGCGAGAGATAGAGGCCGCCGCGCAGGAGCTCGGCATCGCGCTCATGCGCGAGCAGCTTGCCCTGCTCGCGGTAGGCCGCGAGGCGGACCAGCGAATCGAAGTAGTCCTGCTGGTAAAAATGGAACAGCACGTCGCCGTAGTGCAGGTCCTGGACCTGCACCGCCGGCAGGCCCGGGACTGCATCCTGCTCGACGACAGGCGCGGCGTAGGCTGCCGGCGCGAGCGCCGCGAGGAAGAAGAGGAGTGTGCGCAACACCCGGGACTCACTCCCAGACGCGGACCACGAACTCGGGCTGGAGCTTCGTCAGCTTGTCGCTGACCTTGAGCTCCACGTACTTGGCGCCGACGCCCTTTTCCACCTTGAGCGTCGTGCCGCGCTTGTAATCGCGTTCATGCGGGCCTTTTCCCGTAAAGAATGCCGTCACCTCATGTTCGCCGGCCTTCAGGTTGCCGAGCCACAGGCGCTGCACGCCGCCGCGCTTCAGCGCATCCTGCTCGCGCTCGGTGTAGAGGTAATTCGTGACCTCCTTGTTGTCCACCTTGAGCTGCACGGAATCGAGCGCAAAGAACGTGCCGACATCCATGGAAACGAACACGGCAACCTGCGTGCTCGCAGGAAACAGGAGATCTTCTTCGAGCATGAACAGGTCGCGGTTGAGGTCCACGACATCCCGACGCAGCGACTGGACCTCGGTGTCGAGGGCGGAACGCTCGGCGTCCGGCGCCGGCGGGGGATCGGCGGCGTCGGCCGCAAATGCAGGCAGTGACACGACGACGGCTGCCAGGAATGAAATCAGTGCCGTTTTCATGGTCGCTCCGGTTACTCGTCGATCAGGTCGCGCAGGTTGACGAGGAGCCCCCGCTCCTCTCGCTCGTCGAGCGCCTGATGCCGCGCGCGAATCGCGCCGTGGCGGTCAATGAGGACGATCAGGGGCAGGTCGTCGGCGCGATAGGACTTGCTGACGTCCTTGCCCGCATCCAGCAGCACCGGGTATCCGATGCCTGCCGCGCCCGCGAGCGCAACCGCCTGTGCCGGCTCCTGGTCGAGGTTCACGCCTAGCACCACGAAGCCGACATTGCCGTAGGTGCGGCGCAGCCGCTCGAACCGCTCGAGCTCGCGGCGGCAGTCGCCGCACCAGCTCGCCCAGAACACGAGGGCTACGACCTCGCCGCGGTATTCGGACAATCGATAGTTGGTGCCGGCGGTTGATGCGAGCGCGAAGTCCGGGGCCGCCGGGCCTTCGGCAGCGGCGGCCGCCAGGCCCATCGAGGCGAGTATCCCGGCGATTGCGAGGCGCACTCCCGCGCCGCGGCGATGACTGCGTTGTTCCATAACGTCAACCCTGCTTAACATAACACCGGCCCGGCCGGCTCGGGATATGTTTACTTAAGGAGCGCCGGCGGTCTCGGCGCACGTCACACAATGGTGCCGTTGACGATCGGATCGAACGCGATGAGGCTGTCCTGGAGAGTCGCCGATCCCAGGCCGTTGCCCGGGAAACGGGTGCCGAACTGGCCCTGTTCGCCGTGCAGGGCCATGTAATTCAGGATCACGGTTTCCACCAGCAGGTTGACGTTGTTCGCCGCCGGCGTGCCGGCGGTCTCGATCGAGCCGTCCTTGCGGAACCAGCCTATCTGCTGGTGCTGTTCGGGTGGCCGGTTGTCGCCCGTGTAGAGCTGCGCGCGGCCGCCCGGGTTGTAGACCAGGAAGAACGAGGCGGCGGTCTGCTGGTTGTCGCTCGACCAGTCGAACTTGCCGCGACCGTCGACGCTATTGTCCGTGACGCCGTCCGCCGAAAGCGAACCGTCGCTGAAGACATAGAGCATGAGCGGCACGCCGCGGCGCGCCGCGTACTCGAGGCAGGCGCCCATGCAGCGGCCCGCGCGCTGGTCGCGCAGCTCGCCGGTGGCGCGTCCCTGGCCGTGGTAGTCGTAGCCGCCCATCGTGATCGTGCCGGCGCCCGCATAGCCGTTGATGACCATCTTCATGACCGCGGCGGTCTTCCTGAACTCTTCGTCACTGTCGAATTCCGCGCGCGTGAAGATGCCGGCCGGCCCGACGATGTCGGGATCGAGCTCGGGGTTCAGCGCCGACGGGTCGCCGTAGCGGTCGGTGAGGTCCGCCGCCTTGACGTAGTTGCAGCGCACCAGGTCCTTGATCAGCGCGTCGCGCGTGATGCCGGTGTTGACGCGCCCGAGCTTGTTGTCGGACAGGCGCTCGATCGACTCCATGACGCGTACCGCGTCGTCCTGGTCGAGGAGTCCGACGAGCTTGCCGGTGTCCACGAGGCCCGTGACGTCGCTCGTCTGCTCGACTTTCGTCGGACGGACCGACACGTCGACGAGGTAGGACGGCGACATCGAGTTGCCGCCCGATTCCGAGCTCTCCGAGCCGATCAGCGTCAGGAGCTCTCCGTCGGCGCCCGCGCGGAAGATGCCGTACATCGGGTTGTGCGGGTTGTTGCCCGTGTCGTTCTCGGAGCGCGCCGGGATCACGGCGCCGTTCACGTTGGCGGCGGTCGTGACGCTCACCCGCTCCAGGATGCCGCGCACGAAGGCGCTGTCGAGGTGGAACAGGAGGCCGAGGCGGCTCTCGATGAAATCGTTGGTCGCACTGCCTGCGTTCGGCGCATTCGGCACCATGTCGCCGGGAAGGCCGAGGCGGCCGTATCCCGCGACCGACAGGAAGTCGCGCTGGCCGCCCTGCCCGCCCGTCAGCACGTTCGAGCCCGTCATGTTGGCGCCGCCGGCGAGGTCGATGCAGATGAAGGGGATCTTGCCCGCGCCCTGCACGGCGAAGCCGCAGCTCGCCTTCAGCGCCTGGAGGTCCGAGGAAAGCGCGGCCTGGGCGGCGCGCGGGTTCGCGAACAGGCCGAACAGGGTCGGGGCGATGACTGTGGCGGCTCCCGCGACGAAGCCCTGCGCGACGAACTGCCGCCGCGTGACCGGCCGCGGATGGTCTTTCTGGTACAGCGGCGCGTCGGGATGGAGTGCGCCGCGGCGGGATTTTCTCTTCATCAGTGCAAGACCCTCATTGCAGCAGCGTGCTGGCGCCGCCGATGACCGCAGAACACGCTGCCTTGACCACGACTTCCGTGCGATCCGCGGCGCAGCTGCCGCCGCAGGCCGTGAGCCGGCCGATCAGCGCGTCCGCTTCGGTCGTGACTTCCGCGGCGGACGGCTGCGTGGTGAGCCCGGTGCCGACCGCGCGCGTCACCAGCGGACCCGTGATCATGGCGCGCTCGGCGGGCGTGTCGAAGGCGGTGGCCGCCGGCGCGCCGAAGTTGAATCCCGGGAAATACGAGGCCCTGAGGGCGGCGTCGTTCACCAGCTCGTTGCAGTACTCGATCGCGAGCTGCGCGGCGCCGACCTGGTGCGAGGACAGGAAGCCCTCGATGTTCTCGACGGTCGGCAACTGCTCGCGCACGCGCATGTAGGTGGCCGCGACGTTCGCATTCGTCGTCGGCACGCCCGTCATGTTCGACATGGAGGTCGAGATCTCCTCGAATGTCCTGAGGCCGATCTCCGACGACGGGACGGCATCCGGCGGCGGCGGCAGCGGGGTCGGCGCGGCCTCGACGAACGGATGGTTGCGCGTGCCGATCTGCTCGAAGGTCAGGAAGAACTCGTCCGCGGACGGGCCCTTGTCGAGCGCGACCACCGTGCCGATGCCCGCGAGGCCGAAGCCGGTTGCCGGTTCGTAGCCCGCGGCCGTGACCGTGCGGTCGAGCGGCGCGTAGGCCTGGCCCACTTTCGCCTCGGTGCCATTCACGCCGATGCGCAGGCCCTTGATGCGGACCTGGTCCGGATCGACGCTGCCGTCGAGGCTGATGAAGGTCGGCTTGTTGAACAGGTACGAGTAGCTGTCGAACTGGCTGCCCTCGAACATCACGTAGCTCTGCGGCACGTCGATCAGGTGCGAGACCGAGAACAGGAGGTAGAAGCGCTCGCCCACGCCCGCCTCGAAGTTCTGCTGGATCTGCGCCTGCGTCAGCGCGCGGTTGTGGATCACGACCATGCGCACGACGCCCTGCCAGGTGCGGTCGTTGCTGACCTCATTGCCGAGCACGAGCGCGAAGGTGTCGTTCCAGTCGGTAAAGAGGCCGGCCGGGACCGGGTCTGCCTGCGTCGTGAGCACGCCGTTCACGTAGATGCGGCGGCCGTCGACCGGGCTGTATGTCGCGACCACGTGCTGCAGCGTCGCCTGCAGCACCTCGTCCGCCGACGGCGTCGAGAGCGCGGGCTGGCCGTTCGCGTCGGTCGTCGTCGCGCGGTTGAAGTAGTCGTAGTTGTACATGGTCTGGCCGAGCGTGAAGTTCCGGGCCATCGTGCCGCCAGAGTAACTCACGATGTACGCCTGCTCCTGCACGACGTTGGCCGGCGCGACCCAGGCCTCGATCGAGTATTCGCCCGTCGCCTTGATGAGGTCGTGAAGCTTGCGGCTCGAGGCGGTCGTCGCCTGAGCCTTGCCGCCGCGCAGGTCGATGCCCCAGCCGCCGACCCAGGTCACGGCGCCCGACATCGTCAGGTTGGCCGACGGTTCGACGCCGGAGGTGTCATAGGCGACCGTGCCGGTGCCGGTCTTGAATTCGTACAGCGCGATCGCCGCATTGTCGAAGCGGTTGCCGCCGCTCGCGACCGTGCCGTCATACAGCGTCAGCGCCTT
>DATBSX010000341.1:0-3068 GCA_036559565.1 Steroidobacteraceae bacterium
GGTCCAGTACCAGGACTCGTCGTTCTCGTCGGCCATCAACAACAACCGCTTCGAGATGCCGTCGTGGACCACCTATGATGCGGCGATCGGCGTCTCCAAGGACAACTGGAACGCGGAGTTCTACGTCGTCAACGTGACGGATGAGGACACGAGCATGTTCTCGACGGCGGCGCAGTTCATCCTTGCGGAGGTGCCTATCCGCCCGCGGACGATGGGCATACGCTTCGACTACCGCTTCGACGCGCGCTGAGCGCGCCTCGACCATATGCGGGCCGGGGCGTCCCGCCGGCCCGTTTTCTTTGCGGCGGTCTATCGGCCATGATTCCGGCATGACGTCCGCCGTCCAGCAATTGATCGAGCAGCACCGCTTCGACGAAGCGCTGGCGACGGTCGATCGCCTGCTGGCGGACGCCCCTGCGCACCGCGACCTGCTCTACATGCGCGCCGTCGCCCTGCGCCACCTGCAGCGGGTGCCGGAGGCGCTCGCGACGCTGGAGCGGCTCGAGGACGCGTATCCCGGCTACCCGAGGCTGTTCCAGGAGCGCGGCCATTGCCACGCCTTCCAGCGTCAGGCGACCGAGGCCATCCGAGCCTTCTCGCAGGCCGTGGAGCTGAACCCGGCCCTGCCGGGTAGCTGGCGGATGCTCGCCTCGCTCCACCGGATGGTCGGCAACCACGCCGAATCCGCAATCGCGGCGCAGCACGTGGCGAAACTCGAGTCGCTCGCGCCGGAAGTCGTGACGGCGCGCAGCATGCTGGCGGACGGCAACCTCCGCGAGGCCGAGGAACTCCTGCGCCAGTACCTGCGGCGGGCGCCGACGGACTTCGAGGCGATGCGCGTGCTCGCGCAGGTCGCGCACCAGAACGAGTTCTCGAAGGACGCCGCGCTCCTGCTGGAGGCGGTGATCGCCGCAAAGCCCGATTACCGCCCGGCTCGCCACGACTACGTGCTGGCCCTGATGGCCATGCATCGCCACCAGGAAGCCCGCGAGCAGATCGGCATCCTGATCGCCGCGGAACCGGGCAACCTGGCCTATCGCGCGACGCTCGCGAGCGTCCTCATGGGCCAGGGCTCGACCGAGGAGGCGGTCGCGCTGTACCGCGAACTCCTGGGCGCGCATCCCGGAGACCCCGAGCTGCAGCTGTCGTTCGGGCACGCCCTGAAGACGCTTGGCCGGCGCGCCGACGCGGAGCATGCCTACGGCGAGGCGGCGCGGCTGCGCGCGAACTTCGGCGACGCCTACTGGAGCCTCGCGAACCTCAAGACCTACCGCATCACCGATGAGCAGCTCGCGCGCATGCGCGAGCAGGTCAATGCCGTCCGCACGGCGCCGGCCGACCGGTATCACCTGTGCTTCGCGCTCGGCAAGGCGCTCGAGGACCGCGGAGAATACGAGGAATCGTTCCTCTTCTACGCCCGCGGAAACGCGCTCAAGAAGGCAGAAAGCACGTTCAGGATCGACGTGCTCGAAGGCACGATCGCGCGGCAGGTCGAGCTCTGCACGCGAGAATTCTTCGCAGAACGGCAAGGCTGGGGCTGCCCCGATCCTTCACCGATCTTCATCGTCGGCCTGCCGCGCGCGGGCTCGACGCTGCTCGAGCAGATCCTGGCCTCGCATTCGCAAGTCGAAGGCACGATGGAGCTCGCCGACGTCCCGCGGCTCGCCGCGGCCCTGGACCGGCATCCGAGCGGCAAACGCTACCCCGATTCGCTGGCGCTGGTGCCGGCGGACGAGTTCCGGGGATTCGGCGAGGCTTACCTGCGTGATACCCGGCCTTACCGGTCGCGCGGCACGTCGTTCTTCATCGACAAGATGCCGAACAACTTCCGCCACGTGAGCCTCATGCACCTGATGTTGCCGAACTCGAAGATCATCGATGCGCGCCGCGAACCCATGGCCTGCTGCTTCAGCAATTTCAAGCAATTATTCGCGACTGGCCAGCAGTTCACCTACAGCCTGGACGACCTGGCCCGCTATTACACGACGTACGTTCGCATCATGGATCATTGGGACACGGTCCTGCCGGGTCGCGTGCTGCGGGTCCGGCACGAAGACGTCATCGACGATCTCGAGGGCAGCGTCCGGCGCATGCTGGATTTCTGCGGCCTCGAGTTCGAGCCGGCGTGCGTTGAGTTCCACCGGACCGACCGGCGCGTGCACACCGCGAGCTCCGAGCAGGTGCGTCGGCCGATCAACCGGGAGGGCGTCGACCAGTGGCGGAACTTCGAACCCTGGCTCGGCGGGCTGCGCGCCGCCCTGGGCCCGCTCGCGTCGCCCTAGGCGGGGCGGATCCCGGTCGCGCGCTCCTGGTCCTGTACGATCCGCCGGGCCGCGACGAAGTAGTGCCAGGCGGACCAGAGACCCGTGGGGACGAGGCACAGCATCGCGAGGCGCAGCGATTCGCCGTTCGAGACGCCGCCAGGCGCGAACGTGTCACTCAGGAAACCCACCATCTGCGGCGCAACGATCAGGTTGCCGACGTTCGCCAGGAACAGCGTCGCCGCGCAGAACTGCGCGCGCATGCGCGGCTCGCACAGGTTCGTGAGCAGGCCGAAACACGGCCCGATGTAGAAGTAGATGGACGGGATGAAGATCCAGAAGAGGGCACTCGCGAGCTCGACGTTGTGCGTCCAGTAGATGATGCCGGAGACGATCGTCGAAATCCCGATGAAGGCGCCCATCATGCGGACGATGCGGCGCGGGTCCTGCATCGACGGCTGCGCCATCCACCAGCCGGTCAGCAGCGTCGCGAGGCCGCCGCCAATCAGGTGGATCGGTCCGGTGATGGCGCCCGCCTCGCCCGGCGTCATCGCGTAGTTGCGGATCAGGAACGTGGGCGTCCACCACATGAGCCCCCAGCCCCAGAGCGCGGTCAGCGCGCTGCCGACCATCACGTGTATGGCCGATTTCTGTGTCCAGAGGTAGCGCATGCTCTCGGGGAACGACGCACCCTCGTGGTCGCCGCCCTTTTGGTCCAGCCGCCCGCGCCGCGGTTCCCGGACAGTGAAGAAGATCAGCAGCCCCACGACGACACCGGGCGCTCCGAGCGCCAGGAACACCGTGCGC
>DATBSX010000342.1:0-1677 GCA_036559565.1 Steroidobacteraceae bacterium
CTTGCCGGCGGCGGCCGCCTTGCCGGCCAGGAGCGGATCGTCGGCGTTGACGACGAGCAGCCCATCCGGCCCGAGCGCGCGCGCAACCGCGAGCTTCACGTCGATGAGCGTTTCGAGGTCGTGCACGCCGAACTCGCCGAAGTGATCGGCGGCGATGCTCGTGATGACGGCGACGTCGGCCCGCGCGACGGCGAGCCCGCGCCGCAGGATTCCGCCGCGCGCGGTCTCGAGAATGGCGGCCTCGACGCGCGCGTCGCGCAGCACGCGCCTGGCGCCGGCGGGTCCCGAGTAGTCGCCGGTGCCGAGCGCCTGCCCCGCGACGAAGACGCCGTCCGTGCAGCAATAGCCGGTGGTCCGCCCGGCCGCCTTCGCACAGGCGGCGAGAAGTCGCACGACGGTCGTCTTGCCATTGGTGCCGGTGACGAGAGCGGTCGGAATGCCGTGCAGCGCCTGCCAGTTGATGGCCGGGACTTCAGGCAACTCCGCAATCGGCCAGCTGTGCCCGCCCGCGCCGGCGCCGAGCGTGAGCGCGTCGTCATCCAGGAGATACGGCAGTGCGCGCGACCCGGCGGCCTCGATGAGCGCGCGCAGCCGCGGGTTCGCCTCGCGCGCCGCGCGGCGCCGCAGCCGCAGGAGCGCGCCGGCCTCGTCGAGCACGGGCGGTTCCGGTTCGTCCGGCTGCTCCGCGGCGAGCGCCGCGACGAGTTCGGCGCGGCGCGAAGGTTCGCGCGCCGCAATCGAGGCGCAGAGCGCCCATTCGTTGACTTCGGTCGCCGTGAAGAGCTGGTCCGTGGGCGCGGCGAGCGCGAGGGAGGCGCCCGTCTGGTGGATGACGGCGCGCTCGGGTGCCTCGGGCCAGCGCAATTCCCGGCGTGCGAGGCGCACGAGGCGTTCCCATTCGCGCAGCGTCGCCCCGTCGCGTTCCGCGGCCTCGAGCACGGCGCCGGGGCCGTCGAAGAACCGGTTGTGGCCGGTCAGGCGACGCGAGTCGGCGAACGGCGCTGCATCAGGCTCACTCAGTCGGATGCTTCCGGTGCGTAGCGGATGCCGCGCTCGTCGCGGATCAGGCCCTCGAGCGAGAGCGGCGCTGCGTTTTCGACGGGCGTTTCGACCACCTGCGTCGTGACCGGCGCCGGGGCTGCCGTCGTGGCCTGCGGCGGGGCGCCTTCGGGCCGGAAATAGATGATCTGCTTCCAGGAGCGCACGAGCGCATCCGCGAAGATCAGCACCAGGTCGCCGGGGCGGCCCATGCGCAGCGCCGCGTCGACGGCCTCCTGCTCATCCGGGATCTGCGAGATCGAGGATTGCGGCACGCCGGCGGCGACGAGTGCCGCCGCCATGATCCGCGGGACTTCGTCGGGCGCGCGCTCGCGCAGGTTGTCGTCACGGCGGCAGATGTAATGGTCGAAGCGCCCGGCGACGGCCTGCGCGATGGCGCGCAGGTCCTCGTCGCGGCGGTCGCCGGGGCCCGCGAGCACGACGATGCGCCGGCCCGCGACGTCGAGGCGCCCGGCGAGGTCCGCGAGCGCCGAGACGGCATGCGCGTTGTGGCCGTAGTCGAAGAGCACCTTGAACGGATGCTCGTCGTAGATGTTCATGCGGCCGGGCGCCTGGTAGAAGGTCGTGTCGAAGGTCCGCAGGCCCTGGCGGATCGCGTCGAGCTTGAGGCCGAGCGAG
>DATBSX010000343.1:0-14634 GCA_036559565.1 Steroidobacteraceae bacterium
GCGCCTCGCGACGGCGGCGCGCTGCCACTCGATCGTGCGCGCGAGGCCGTCGTCGATGTCGACCTTCGCCCGCACGCCGAGCAGGCGCTCGCAGAGCGCGACGTCCGGCACGCGGCGCATGACGTCCTCGTACTTGCGGCCCGTGAACGAGGCGTAGGGCACGAACTCGATCTTCGGCTCGCCGGGCGTGCCGGAAGCCTTCTTGACGCGGCGCGCAAGCTCGAGGATGGAGATCTCCTGCGTGCTGCCGATGTTGATGATCTCGCCGTTCGCCGCTGCGCGCAGCGTCGCCTGGTAGATGCCCTCCACCGCGTCGGTCACGTAGGTGAAGCTGCGCGTCTGGCTGCCGTCGCCGTGGATCGGGATCGGCTTGTCGTTCAGCACGCAGTCGATGAAGACCGGCGGCGGGCCGCCCCACCAGCTGAGCGGCTGCTTCGGCCCGTAGGAGCCGAAGAAGCGCAGGATCGTGACCGGGAATCCGTAGGCATCCTGGTAAGCGAGCGCGAGGTGCTCGTCGAAGAGCTTCGAGACGGCATAGGCCCATCGAGGCGACTTCGAGTTGCCGATCACGTGGTCGCTGCCTTCCTCGCTGAACGGCAGTACTGGATTGCGGCCATACACGTCCGAGGTCGAGGCGAGGACCAGCTTGCAGCCGAGGCGGCGCGCGAGCTCGAGCGCATTCTCCGTGCCGCGGTAGTTGATCTTGAGCGTGTCGATCGCCTTGCCGTAGCGCGGGATCTTGAATGCCGCGAGATGCACGACCGCCTCGAACGGTCCGCCGAGCGCGCCAAGCGCGGCTGGGTCGGTCACGTCGGCCTGCACGAAGCGCAGGCGCTTGTCGTCGCGGAATTCCACGAGGTTGTCGAGCAGGCCCATCGAGAGGTTGTCGACGCCGACCACCTCGTGCCCGGCCCCGAGCATGCGGCCGACGAGATTCGAGCCAAGGAAGCCCGCACAGCCGGTGATGAGGTAAGGCGCGGCCATGCGATTCCTAGGGTGCGCGCGGCCGCTCGCCGGCCTGCCGGGGCGAGATGACTTCCGGTGGGTCGATCTTGTCCATTCGGCGCAGGTCCGCCTCGCGGCGCTCGCGCAGCAGCGTCGAGCCGAGGTGGAACAGCTCGTCGAAGTACTTCTTGTTCTGCAGCGACAGCATCGCCATGCCGATCAGCTGCATCGACAGCATCAGCGAGAGCAGGCCGACGATGAACGTGTGCGGGTAGCGCGTGTAGGCGAGGGCGACCGCAGCCGACATGTCGCGCGCGGTCTCGGGCGAGGCGCCGAGCTCGACGTACGCTTCCACGAAGTGAATGACCATCCAGGTGTTCACGTAGGCCGCGAATCCGATCAGGATCAGGCCCGGCACCAGCAGGAACGTGAACGGCCGCAGGATGAAGCCGGAGACCGTCGTGCCGAGGATCTGCTGGATGATGCGCAGGCTCGAGCGCCGGCGGCTCCCGACGCGGTTCTGCCGGCCCCAGTTGAGCTCGGCGGGCACTTCCTCGATGCTCGCGCGCAGCAGCTTCGCCTTGTGGATCATCTCCGGCATCACGTCCATGCCGGTGCTGCGCAGGTGCAGCGAGCGCAGGAAGCGGCCGTCGATCGCGCGCACCATGCAGGTCATTGTGCTGATGCTCTGGCCCGAGGCGCGCGCGAGGAACCAGTTGGCGACCCGGCTGAAGACGACGCGCAGCCACGGCACCTCGACGACGCTGCCGCCGCGCATGTAAGGCGAGGCGAGGACCATGCGCGCGCCGGTCTGCGTGATGCGGTCGAGCAGCAGCCCCACGTGCTCGGGCCCGTAGGAGAGGTCGATGTCGAGGACGATGACGTACTGGCCGCGGCACTGCGCGAACCCGGTCTTCAGCGCCTGGCCGAGGCCGAAGTTCCGCGGGTGATGGAAGACGCGGACGCCGTCGAACTCGATGGCGAGCTGGGTCGCGATCGCGCCGGTCTGGTCGCGGCTGCCGTCGTTGACGATGATGATCTCGAAGCGGAAGCGCCGGTTCAGCGTCTTCAGGTACTCGAGCAGCTCGACCACGTGGTCGCGCAGGATCGACGCCTCTTCGTAGGCGGGCAGGACGATCGAGACGAGCGGTCGCTCGCGCCGGGCAGCGTTCAGGACCTCGTCCACCACGAAGGTTCCCGTGGTGGTGCCGTCGATCTCTGGATTAGGCGTCGGCGTGGGCGGCAGGTTGCTGGAGGGCATGGGCTGCACAGTTTACCGGGGTGGCCGTCCGCAGGCAGCGAATTGCCGCTTCCCGTCGCGCGAGAAGCAGATCGGGTCACGGATTCGGGGCCTCGTGGCGCTGCTTGCCCCGGGCGCCGTCAACCGCCTCGCTTGACGCAGGTCACAGAACGATGGTGCCTCAGCGTGCCTTGAAGCTCCCGGGAATCGGCGGGTCTGCATTCGGGTTGAACTTGCGGTAGTCGAGCCCGAGCGACTGCAGCATCGTCGCAGCGACCTGGCTCTGGGTGACGTCCGGCACGTTCGTGGCCTCGCCGGTCGCCGGCGTGTCCGGGCCGATGATCGCGACCCAGATGTCCTGGCTACCCTGGATGCCGGCGTCGTGCTCGGCCCAGTCCGCGGGCGTGCGGCCGCGGCCGTGGTCCGCCGTGATGATGAGCGTCGTCTTGCCGCGGTACTTCTCCATCGACTGCAGCGTCTGCCAGAGCTCGCCGATCTCGCGGTCGGCGAGGTGCAGGAAATCGAGCACGAGGTCGTAGCGGCGGGCGTGGCCCCAGTCGTCGGACTGGCCGAGCCCGAGCCACATGACGCGCGGCTGGTATTTCTTGAGGTAGGCCATCGCGATGCGATAGCACAGGACGTCGTTGCTGCTCTCTTCCCAGAGCTGCATGACGTCCTTGCGCAGGTCGACGAGGTAGTCGATCTCCGGTGTCGAGTACTGCGGAGGGAAGGGATCGCGCGCCCCGTTCATGAGGAACACGCCGTCCTTCTGCGATGCCGCGTACTTGAAGCCGTCCCAGGATCCGATCTGGACCACGTCGCCGTAGCCGAGGCCGAGCGTGTCGTGCGCGTATTCGAGCGCGGTGCGGTGCGGATAGCGGACGAAATCGTTGCTCTTGACCTCGGGCTGGGGCTGGCCGGTCAGGATCTCGGAGTAGCCCGGGTACGAGAACCACTGGTCGTTCCTGACCGTGACCTTGCTGCCTTTCGCCTGGTTGCCGAACACGACGCCGGCCGGCACGAGCGTTTTCCAGAAGTACGGCATCAGGGTCTCGCGGCGCTCGACCGGCGTGTCGCGCCAGAACCGCTTCTTCGTCACGTCGGCTTCATAGATCCCCGAGTCGGCCTCCGGTGCGTTCGTGAGGACCGGGTCCATGCCGCCGAACAGCTCCTGGATGCGCACGCCGTCGATCGTCACGAGGATGACGTAACGGTCGGGGGGGTCGGCGGCGCCCGCGGCGCAGGACAGGAAAAACGCGAGCAATGCGACGATGCGCCGGATGACGGCGCGGCTCTCATCATTCACCGGGAATCCCCTTTGTTCAGTTGACGCCGCTGATCACGAGATCGTACAGCTTGTCGGGCCGCGCGTTGCTGCCCCAGTCCACGACGTGGATGAAGACGCTCGCACCCGCAGCCACCTGGACTTGCAGGAAGGAGTCGAGCAGTCCCGCGTCCGTGTCCTCGTCGTCGTGCACGCACTCCGAAACGAACGTGGGCGCGCCGCAGGCATTGAGCGGCACGCCGTTCGCGCCGGTGATCTCGATCACGGAGTCGAGCGGGCTGCCGTTCACGACCGCATTGATGTCCACCGTGACGGTCGAAGCGGCCGTCGTCGTGACGCGGTAAAAGTCCTCGTCCGGATCGAACGTCGTATTGGGGTCCCCGCTCGGGCTGATCGAGGCGCTGTACGTGCCGTTGCCCGGCAGCACGGTTGCCGTGGCGATTGAATCATTGCGGCCGAGGGAGACGGCGCCGACCGTGATGCTGTAATTCTGGAGCGTCGAGACCGCGCAGGCGTCCGTGACCGTCACCTGGAATGCCTGCGTCTCCGCCGTGTCCGGCGTGCCGGTAATCCGGCCGTTCGCGGAGAGAGCGAGCTGGCTCGGCAGGCTCCCGCCGGTGAGCGCAAAGGCATACGGTGTCGAGCCGCCGGTCGCGAGCACCCGCTGGTTGTAGGCGACGCCGATGCTGCCGCCGGGCAGTGTCGCCGTCGTGATGTTGAGCGCCGCCGGTCTCACCGTCAGGTCAATGCCGGCCTGGGAGTCCGTCGCCGCGGGCGCATCGCTGTCCGTCACGTGGAACGTGAGGCTCGACGTCGCGGGAGCGCAGGCCGCGTCCGGCGTGCCGCTGATGACGCCGGTCGCGGGATCGGGTCCCGAAAGGCCCGCGGGCAGGGTGCCGCCCGTCAGCGACCAGTTGAACGGCGGCAATCCGCCCTGGGCGACGACGCCATCGGAATAGGCCGCACCGCCGGTCGCGTCGGCGAGCGCCGTGGTCGCGATGTCGAGCGCAACGCGCAGCGTGAACGACCGCGTGACCGAAAACACCGGGCTCGAACTGTCCGTCAGTGTCACGTCAAAAGTGCCTGTCCGCGCGTCGGCAGCGACCGTTCCGGCGAGCGTTCCGTTCAGCTGGAGGGCGACGCCGGACGGTATCGCGCCGGCCGTGCTGACCTGGTAGGGCGGCTTCCCGCCCTCGAATGCGATGACGGCATTGTAATTGTCGCCCACGGCCGTCGCGGGCACGCTCGCCGTTGCGATGGCGAGCGGCTCCACGATGTCGATCGAAAGCGCCTGCGTGTCGGTCGCCGGCGTCGCCGCCGAATCGCTCACCGACACCGTGAAAGTCGCGGTGCCCGCCGGACCTGCGGGTGTTCCGCTGATGTTGCCCGCGCCACTCAGGGTGAGGCCGGCGGGCAGCGCGCCGGCGCTGATGCTGAAGGATTTCGCGCCCCGGCCGCCGCTGGCGGCGATCGTTTCGCTGTAGGCCGCGCCGATCATGCCGTCATCCGCAGTCGCGGTCGTGATGTTGAGCGGGCCGCCGCCACCGCCGCCGTTGTCGCCGCCGCCCCCGCCACCGCAAGCCGCGACGGTCGCAAGGACGACCGCCGTCACGAGCGCGCGCCAGCCATTTTGCAGAGCCGCCGTCACGGGCCCTCGAACGCGTCGAAGCGCGGAGGCGTGCCGATCAGTATCACGTCGTTGCCCGTGCTGGTCTGGCCGGCCGTTACTGTGATCGGGCCGAGTGGCGCCGGCGCGCTGCCCGGCATGTCGAATCGGGGGTCGCCACCGCCGCCGCCGCCGACGCTCGAGCCGCCGGTGAAGTTCGGGTCGATCGACTCGACCACGATCATGTAGTCGCCCGGCGGCAGCGAAATTTCGTAGCGGCCGATGTCCGCGGCATCCTGGCTGCCGAACGGGCCGAAAACCATGTCGTCCGGCTCGTTGATCGGGTTGCCGTTGAAGACGCGCACCGAGTTGCCGGAAACGCCGGAGGCCGCGGTCGTGCGGCTCTCGTTGGCCGCAGTGCCGCCATTGTCCACGCGGCGCGCGACGACGTTGACGAGCTGGGCGTGCGACTCGCCGTCCGAGAAGTAAACGATGCCGGTAACGGTGCCGTGGGTCGCGTTGAATCCATTGCCGCCGCCGGCCGGGTAGAGCCTGGAAATCGACGCGACGTCGTCGATGGACAGCGTGCCCTGCTGGGCGGTCACCAGGAACGGGAACATGGTCGGCAGGCCCGCGAGGTCGTCCGCGCCGCAGAAGGCCGTCGCGCATTCGACGTTGACCTGCGAATGGTCGAGGCCGGAAAAATGGCCGAACTCGTGGACGAAGGTCGCATCGAATTCCGCGGCGGTCAGGTCGGGAACCGGATTCGCCGCGCCGTCCTGGAACAGTCCGTTCATGACGGCTTCGCCGGTCAGGATGCGTCCCTGCGCGGGGTCAAGGGCGCAGGGCGCGGCGAAGCCGATGATGGAGGTCTCGTCCACGCCGAGCGCGCGAAAGATCGTCGCGTCGGCATCGTAGACGATCGGGCTCTGGTTGCCGTTGGCGCAATCGCCGTCGACCGCATCGAATTCGGCCGCCGTGTTCACGTCTCCGCCGGAGAAGCCCGCGACGCTGCTGATGGAACCGGTGCGGTTGTAGGCGATGCTTGCGGAGGCCACGTTCTGCCAGACCGCGAACATCGCCTGCACGCGCGAGCGCGCCGCGCTCTCCGTCACCGACGCGCTCAGCGGGCCGTTGTCGGTGCGGTACTGGATCGCCGTTGCCGTGTTCCAGAGGTAAGCTGCGCCGTTCGTGCGGACCGCGAGCGGTCCGCCCGCGATGGCGACGCCCGCGGCCGCGAGTCCCGCGAACAGCGCGACGATGCGGCCGGCACGCGCGCTCATCTCGGGTTCCTCGTGTATGCGCGGATCATCGCTTCGAGCTCGGCGAGCTCGACCGGGCCCTTGCGGTGCTTGGCGGCAAGGCTCGCCTGCTTCTGCGTGAGTGCAGCGACCGCCTTGTCCGCGGCGGCAAGGCCGTCGAAGAGCCGGATGTTGTCGGTCCCATTGACCGCGAATTCGCGCCCGGCGCGGTCGCGTTCGATGCGGAATCGGCCTTGATTCAGGCCGGCGGGGCTCGAGAGGCCGTATTCGCTCGGGGCGATCATGAGGAGCAGGAGATCCTGGCCCTTGCGGTAGCCCGCGGCGTCGTAGCGGTCGCGCACGTCCCAGATGTACTGGCGGAAGGTGTAGGTTCCCGCGGCGTGACCCTTCAGCGTGTCATGCACGCGCAGCGTGACGACGACGGTGTCGAGGTTCGTGAGCTCTGGATGCTTCTCGACACGCGCGCTGACGACGGTGCCGCGCACGATGTCGCTCGCGCGGTCGGTGAGCTGGTCGAGGTTCCGCGGTACGGTCATCGCGCCGCGCTGCGCGAAGGCGGGCGCCGCCGCGATGCAGGCGGCGAGGACGAGGAGTGCGCGCTTGGCGCAGCGACGCATGGTGTCGGCTGACATCTGCGGCCCGGTCCACTCCCTGGTTATGTCCCGAGAGAATTGCGTTCCTCGGGCAGCATGCATGCCGACTGCGGGCATGGCAAGCCAAGCGGATCAGCGACGGCTGAATTCCGCGAAAACCGGCAAGTGATCCGAACCCACGCCGCCCAGGACCCGGAAATTCCGGAACTGCACGGCTTGCGTTCCGAGGATGTGGTCGATCGGCACGCCGAGCCGCCAGACGGAAGGCCAGGTCGGCCCGACGCCGTAGCCCTGCCGCGCATTGTGCAGTTCCGCGACGTCGGTGAGCGGCCGATAGCCGTCGTTCCACATCGTGAGGTTGAAGTCGCCGGCGATCACGAGCGGCCGCCCGGCCGCGCGCACGTACGCGGCAAGCGCGCGGATCTGCTCGTTGCGGCGGCGGATGAGCTCCGCGCTGAGCGGCGACATCGGGTGGACGAGGACGACCTCGACGTCTCCGCCGGGCGCTTTCAGCGTGGCCGCGATCGCGGGCGTCGACGATTCGCCGGGCAGTTGCAGCACGCGGGCATTCTCGAGCGGCAGCCGGCTGTAGAGCGCGAGCCCGACGTAGTGTTCGTCCGGCACCTCGAAGTGGTACGGGTAGCGCTCGCGCAGCGACTTCAGCCGATGCAGCCAGCTGGAGCTGACTTCGACCAGCCCGACGAGGTCCGGATCCTCCTCGGCGACGAGGTTCTGGATGCGCCGCCGCTGGTGGTTCGCGTAGTAGACGTTCGAGGCGAGGAATTTCACCCACGGCCGGGCCGGATCGGCAGGGGCCGCACCCGCGCCGAAATACCACGGCACGACGGGCGCGAGCGCGATTGCGGCGGCCGCGACCGCCCCCGCGGCCCAGGCGGCCTGCCTCTGCAGGGCGAGGAGCGCCGCAGAGGCGATGAACGCGAGCCCGAAGTGCACGGGGAAGTTCGAGAGGTTGTCGAGCAGCGCGAACGGCCCCGGAAAGCGCGCGCCCGCATACGCGAGGCCGAGGACGACCGTCGCGGCCTTGACCAGCCGCTTCCCATGCGCGGCGAACGGAGGCGGACTGTTGATGCTGCGCTCAGGCCAGGAAGACGAGATAGAAGACGCCGCCCAGCACCAGGATCTTCAGCGTGTAGTAGACAAAACGATTCCAGTTCTTGAGGCGCGTCGTATGTGCACGCATGCGGTGGAAGAAGCCGAAGATCCGGTTCAGCACGCCGACTTTCTCGCCCGGCTCGTTCGCGGTCGCGGCCGCGGCGACGAACGTGCGCCCGAAGAAGCGGTTGGCCGCGCGCGCCGCGCCCGTGTGCAGCGGCCGCTCGACGTCGCAAAAGAGGATGATGCGCGCCGTCTGCGTGGCATTTTCCGCCCAGTGGATGAAGGTCTCGTCGAACAGGACGGCCTCGCCGTCGCGCCAGGAATACATCTGGCCGTCCACGTAGATGCGGCAGTCGTCCGAGTTCGGCGTGACGAGCCCGAGGTGGTAGCGCAGTGAGCCCGCGAACGGGTCGCGGTGCCGGCCGAGCTTCGCGCCCGGCGGCAGCATCGCGAACATCGCCGCCTTGACCGTCGGGATTTTTTCCAGCAGCTCGACCGTCTTCGGGCAGAGCTCCTGGGCCGACGCGTGGTGCGCGCCGTACCACTTCAGGTAGAAGCGCTTCCACCCCGACCGGAAGAAGGAATTGAAGGCGAGGTCGTGGTACTTCTCCGAGCGCTTGATGCGGTCCTGGTCGTAGAGGTTCAGCGCCTCCTCGCGGATCGTGCGCCAGTTGTCGCGCAGCGGCGCGAGGTCGGGCAGCTGCCGGACGTCGAGATAGGGCTGGTTCGGCACCGCCGAGAACAGGTAGGCGAGGACGTTGTACGGCGCCATAAAGGTCGAGTGATCGGTCAGCTGGCGCACGAACCGGAGTCGCTCGCGCCCGCGGTAGTGCACGGCCATCGCGCTCGCGACGATGACCCAGAGCACGATCATGCGCGGCGAAGTCAGGGTGGCCAGGATGTCGGCGAGTGTCAGGTCCATCAGGCACTTAGATTGCTTCATCCCGGGCGGCGCGGCAATCCACGCCCTGGGCCGGGCGGGTGTTCCGGTCTCGGGTCGGCCGCCAGGGCACAGTTCTGGCCGGAGCGGCCCGTTCCGGCTACTGTCATGAGCCTGTTTTGGCTTGCGTGTAACGTCTAAGGGTGGGAGTGACGGCCGGCGGCCCGCCAGGCAGGCTGCGCGATTCGGGAAGGATTTCGGGATGGAAGGGTCCAGGACTCCAGGGCGGGCCTTTGCGGGCACGGCGGGGCGTTGGGTGCCGGCGCTTCTGCTGTTGCTCGCCCTGCTGTTCAACGGTTCCCGCGGATTGTGGGCGCCGGACGAGGGCCGCTATGTCGTCGGTGCGATGGAGATGCTGCGGCGCGGCGACTTCGTCGGCATCTTCCTCAATGACGACACCGCGCATTTCACCAAGCCGCCGCTGACCTACTGGTCGATTGCAGCGGCCATGGCGGCATTCGGGCAGTCCGAGTTCGCGGCCCGGCTGCCGAACGCGCTCGCTTTCGTCGCGACCGCCCTCCTGCTGTGGCCGGCCGGCCGGCTGCTGACACCTGCCGCGCCAGCCCTGCCGACGGTCGTGTACGCCACCATGGCGCTGCCGTTCCTGGCTGCGGGCTTCATCACGACCGACACGCTGACCGCGCTGTTCACGACGTTCGCCGGCGTCGCTTTCCTGCACCTGCAGGCCGGGATCGCGCAGCGTCGAGCGGCCCTCGCGTTGTGGATCGGATTCGGCTTCGCATTTCTCGCCAAGGGACCGCCGACGCTGCTTGCGCTGCCGGTATTCATCGGCTGGCTCATCGTTCATCGCGACCGGGAGGCGCTCCGGAAGCTGTTGCTGTCGCCTGGTCTGCTGCTTTTCGCGCTGATCGGGTTTGGCTGGTTTCTGCTGGCGGAGCACAGGTTTCCGGGACTGCTTCGCTACCTGCTCGGCGCCGAAGTCGCCGGCCGTGTGGCATCCGCTGAATTCCAGCGCAATGGCGGCTGGTATGGCGGCTTCACCGTCTACCTGCCGACACTCCTGGTGGGCAGCCTGCCATGGTGGCCCGCCTGGCTTGCCCTGGGCAGGAGCGGCAAGCTCGCACCAAAAATCGCCGGGCCTGCCGATCGCTTGCTCCTGCTCTGGATCGCGATTCCGTTGCTCGTCTTCATGATCGCGCGCTCGCGCCTGCCCTTGTACCTGCTGCCGCTCTTTGCGCCGATTGCGCTCTGGTTCGCGCGCAGGTTCGAGCCGGTCGCCTGCCGCCTGGCCCCGGGACGCCAGGCCGCCGTCGTCGCGGCTTGTTTCGCGCTCCTCGTAGGCTCGAAGCTCGCGATCGCACAGCTGTCGCCGGTTGGCCATGATTCGCGCGTGACGGCCGCGCTCATCGGGAAACTTCTGCCGGGCGGCGTGGACGAAATCGTGTATGTGGATCAGCGGGCGCTTTGGGAGCTGCGTTTTTACCTGGGTGCCCAGGTCCACGAGTCCTGGCTCCGCCGTCGCCCGTATGAACCCACCTACCGGTCACCCAGGACGCTGTCTGACCTTGTTTCCGCTGGCGATAGCCATAAAGTCCGGTTATATGTGGTCAATCCCAGATCGAGCTCCGAGTTCGCGCTGGCCCTGAGTGAGCACGGACTTTGCCCTGACGCGCTCGCCCGCGACCCGGTCGTGATTTTCTACCGTGCGACACCCCTGATCGGCCGGGCCTGCGCGCGGCCCCAGGGGAGCTGATTCCCGGAGGCGCTTGGCGTGACCGACCAGCAGATGCAGCCATACACGGGCGCGGGACTTTCGGTCGTCGTGCCCTTCTACAATGAGGGACCGCTGGTTGCGAGGGTCCTGGCTGAGTTGCGCGCCTGCCTGCCAGACGCGGAAATCATCGCCGTCGACGACGGCAGCACGGACGAGACGTGGGCGATGATCGGTGCCGCGCCGCGCGTGCGCGGGCTGCGCTTTGCCGCGAACCTCGGCCAGAGCGCCGCCATCTATTACGGGTTGCGCGCGGCGACGCAGCCTCTCGTCGGCCTCATGGACGGCGACGGCCAGAACGATCCAGCGGATCTTGCCCGCCTCATCGGCGTGCTGCGTGACTCAGGTGCAGATGTGGTGTGCGGATTTCGCGCGCAGCGCCACGACACCTGGCAGCGCCGCGTGGCGTCGCGGATCGGCAATGGCATACGGCGGGCATTCCTGCACGATGAGGTGCGCGATACGGGCTGCTCGCAGAAGGTCTTCCGGCGCGAGCTGATCGAGTACCTGGTGCCGTTTCGCGGCATGCACCGCTACCTACCCGCGATCTTTCGCCACGCGGGCCTGCGCGTCGCGGAAGTCGCCGTCAATCACCGCGTGCGCCTGGGGGGTGTTTCGAAGTACGGAAACTGGCGTCGCGCGCTCGACGGGCTCTTCGATCTCATCGGTGTGAGCTGGCTGCTCGACCGCAAGCTGCTGCCACCTTCCATGGAGACCAAGTGATGAACGAAATACTTGCAGTGTTTACGCTGCTCGGGCACACGGTCGCGATCACCGGCTGGAAACTGGTGGGCTACGCAGGCACCCTGGTGTTCACGGCGCGCTGGTTCGTCCAGCTTGCCGCCTCGAGGGCGCGTCGGCAGCCGCACACGCCGGTGTCGTTCTGGTACATGTCGCTGGCCGGCAGCTTCCTGCTGCTCGCGTATTTCATCTGGGGACGGAATGATTCCGTCGGGATCATCTCGAATCTCTTTCCCTGCCTGGTCGCCGCCTACAATTTGCGCCTCGACACGAGCCACAGGCGCAGGACCGCCGGCGCCATGCATGGCGGCGGCTAGCGCGGGGGATCCATCCCCGGCCGGGAAGCCGCGCAGCCGCGCAGCTGCGCGCTGCCGCAACCAGGCTCGCGCGCCAGGTCGATGGGGCGCAAGATGACAGGTGGAAAACCTGCCGGCGCCGGAAGACTGCATGCGGGCGGTTCGGGCCATCCTGTGCCATGCACCCGCATGGCGTAGCGACCCTCGGTGCAATCAGCGGCATCGCCCGATAGGCGCGCTGAATGATGGAAGCCGAGTGATGAAGAGACCTTTTTCCGCGTACCAGGGCGATGAGCCCTACGTCTTCGTCTGCTATGCCCACGAAGATGCCGTCGGCGTCTATCCCGAGCTGCAACGCCTGCACGATGCCGGAGTGCGCATTTGGTATGACGAGGGCGTCTCGCCGGGCGCACGCTGGTCGGACGAACTCGCCCGCGCGCTGAGCGGAGCCGCCCTCGTGCTTTTCTTCTGCACGCCGCGGTCGGCGAAGTCGAAGCATTGCCAGGATGAAGTGAGCTTCGCACTCGACGAAAGGCGGCCGCTGCTGGTGATCCAGGATGGCGTGGTGGACCTGCCGCCGGGGCTGCGCCTGCAGCTCGGGCCGCAACAATCGATATTGAAGCACGAGCTCAGCGCGCAGCAGTTCCGCGAAAAGCTCGCTGCTGCGATCGAACGTCATATGGACGCCCCGCCCGCGACCGCTTCCCAAACACGCCTTGCGGCAGGCAGTCCTCGTCGACGCCTGTTCCTGTACTCCGCCATCGTCGCGGCTCTCGTCCTGGCCGCGTCGCTTGCATTCAATGTGGCGGGCCTGCGCGACCGCCTGTCGGGCAGCCGTGCTACCCCCCATATCGAGTCGTTGGCGGTATTGCCGCTCGACAATTTCTCCAGGGATCCGAGCCAGGACTATTTCGCCGACGGCATGACGGAGATGCTCACTGCGAACCTGGCACAGATCAGCGGGCTGCGCGTGATTTCGCGAACCTCGGCGATGCAATACAAGGGCGCGCACAAGTCGCTGCCAGAAATTGCCCGGGAATTGAACGTCGACGCGATCGTGGAGGGTTCCGTCCTGTCCTCCGAAGGCAAGGTCCGCGTCACGGCGCAGTTGATCTACGCGCCGGACGACCTGCACCTGTGGGCCGCAACCTACGATCGAAGCCTCAGCGATGTGTTGTTGCTGCAAAGCGAAGTGGCACGAACCATTGCGGATCAGATCGAGGTCACGCTGACGCCGAAAGAGGAACTGCAGCTGACCGGCGCCCGGCGCGTCGATCCCGTGGCCCAGGATGCGTACCTGAGAGGCAGGTATTACTGGCAGGAGCGGGACACCGCCCCGGAGAACCTCAAGAAGGCGCTCGAATATTTCGAACAAGCGCTCGAACATGACCCGCGCTATGCGCCCGCCTATGTCGGCATCGCCCAGTACTACAGCGTCCTGCCGATCTACTCGCATTCGACGCCGGACGAGGTGTTCCCAAAGGCCAAGGCGGCAGTGGCACGGGCGCTAGAGCTGGATGACACGCTCTCCGAAGGCCACGCGACCCTGGCCTACATCAGGACGTATTACGACTGGGACTGGGCAGGGGCCGAGGTGGAATTCAGGCGCTCGCTCGCCCTCAACTCGAACGACTCCACGGTGCTGCATTGGTACAGCCGATACCTGGCAAGTTCGGGTCGCATCGACGAAGCGTTGGCACAGATCGAGCACGCGCGGGAATTGGACCCGTTGGAACCCGGCCTCAAGGCCAACGTCGGCGTGATCTATTACTTCGGCCGCCGCTATGACCAGGCGATCAAGGAACTGAAGGAGATCCTCGAAAAGGATCCGGAGTTTTCAACCGCGCACTGGGGGCTCGGGCTAGCCTACGAACAGAAGAAAATGTACTCGGAGGCCATCGCGGAACTCGAGAAGGCGGGCGGCTTCGAGGACAGCGGGCCGAACACCGTCGCGTCGATGGGCCATGTGTATGCCGCCATGGGCGACCGGAAGTCTGCGATGAAGGCGCTCGACAAGTTGAAGGGCTTCGAAAAGGAAGGCAGGTTGTCGCCCTACCAGCTCGCGGTCGTTTACGCGGGCCTCGGCGAGACCGACAAGGCGTTTGAATCGCTCGACGCGGCGCTGCAGATGCGATCGACCCTGCTGACCTACCTCAAGATGGATCCGCGACTCGACAGCCTCCGGAAAGATCCGCGATTCGGCAGCCTGATCCACCGGATCGGCATTCCCGCCTGACCGCCCGGAAAAGGAAAGGCCCCTGAGGGGGGCCTTTCTTCACGATCAATCCTCGATCAGGAAGCTCCGCAACTGCTCGCTGCGGCTCGGGTGCCGCAGCTTCCTGAGCGCCTTGGCCTCGATCTGCCGGATGCGCTCGCGGGTGACGTCGAACTGCTTGCCGACTTCCTCGAGCGTGTGGTCGGTCGAGAGGTCGATGCCGAAGCGCATGCGCAGCACCTTCGCCTCGCGCGGCGTCAGCTGCGACAGAACGCCGTGCACGGTCTCGCGCAGCGACTCGACGGTCGCGGAGTCGAGCGGGCTCTCGGCGGCGGCGTCCTCGATGAAGTCGCCGAGGTGTGAATCCTCGTCGTCGCCGATCGGCGTCTCCATCGAGATCGGCTCCTTGGCGATCTTGAGGACCTTGCGCACCTTGTCCTCGGGCATCTCCATGCGGCCGGCCAGCTCGTCCGGCGTCGGCTCGCGGCCCATCTCCTGCAGCATCTGCCGCGAGATGCGGTTCAGCTTGTTGATCGTCTCGATCATGTGCACCGGGATGCGGATGGTGCGCGCCTGGTCGGCGATCGAGCGCGTGATCGCCTGGCGGATCCACCACGTCGCGTAGGTCGAGAACTTGTAGCCGCGGCGGTATTCGAACTTGTC
>DATBSX010000344.1:0-2090 GCA_036559565.1 Steroidobacteraceae bacterium
TGATGTAACTGAAGTACGACATCGCCGTGGAGCCCGTGAGCGCGATGCCGCTCCAGGCCGCCAGCATCGACGTCCACAGCACCCGGTTCGGGCCCTGGATCATCTTGTGCAACGAGCGGTACAGCGGCGGGCTCACCAGCACCCAGAAGAGGTAGTGCGGAATCATCGCCATCAGCGTGTCGATGAAGGTGACTTCGAGGCCCTGCGCCTCGTAGTTCACGTACAGGCCGAACGCCACCGAGAAGGCCATCGCGAGCCAGGTGCCGGCGAGCGTCCACCAGCGCACCGGCCGGTCGCCGATCAGCCGTTCGGCATCGCTCGTCCGCACCGCGGCAGTCTCCTCGTTCGCCAGCGTCGCCGGCCTGACGACGCCGGCGTCGATTCCATCCACGAGCGGGCGGCCGACGCGGGTGGCCATCAGTTGTCCTTGCTGCCGATGCCGGAGAGCAGCTTCTCGAGGATCTCGCGGCGCGCCCGGCCCATCGGCAGCGCCTGGCCGCCGTGCAGGTAGATGTTGTAGCGGCCGTCGCCGCTCGAGCGCACTTCGCGCACGTGCGCCGCATTCACGATCGCGGAACGGTGGATGCGGAAGAAGCGCCGCGGGTCGAGCTCGCATTCGAGCGAGGCGAGCGTGCGGGACAGGAGGTATTCGCCGTTCTTGGTGTGGACGCGGCTGTACTGGCTCGCGCCCTGGATCCACGAGATGTCGCTGACTTCGAGCGCGAACATGCGCCGGCGCACGCGGATCGTCATCTGGTCGGCGTATTTCTGAGTGGGCAGCTCGGCATGCGCCTTGGCGCTGCCATTCACGCTGACGGCGCCGGCGATCTGGCGCGCGAGCCCCGCGACGCGATGTTCCGCGATGCGCTTCTTGGCGCGAATCACGCTGCCGATGAAGCGCTCGCGCTGCACCGGCTTCACGAGGTAGTCCGCCGCCTGCACTTCGAATGCGGGGAGCGCGAATTCCGGATGCGCGGTGACGAAGATGACGTAGGGCGCGGGCTCTGCGAGGTCCTGCAGCACTTCGAGTCCGCTGCCGCCCGGCATCTCGATATCCATGAAGACGAGATCGGGTTGGTGTTCGCTGATCTTGCGCCGCGCTTCGCTTGCGGACGCGGCTTCGCCGACGACCTGGACGTCGTCATCAGACGCGAGCAACGAGCGCAGCATGCGTCGACCGAGTTCCTCGTCGTCGACGATCAGCGCCCGCACCCTGTTCGTGCCGTTGTCTGCCATGTCGAGCTCGCCCGCCAAGGCCGTTGGCATTCTGCAACATGAGATGCGCGGACCCTGCAGTTCGTTCCGCAAAACTTGCGAACTGCCGGGAAGCTTTGCCAAGTGCCGGTTTTTCTGACGCCCCCCACCGTAAGGTCTGAGCACGCAACAGACCTCCGTGACGAGCCTATGTTGCCTGTAAACAACGGCAAATTCGGCGACACCACGGGTCGGTTGTCTCATGCAACCAACCGGGCGGCCAGGGCTGCCCGCGGGAGGAAGACAGCAATGGAACGTAAAAACCAGGTCGCGTCGGCCGTCCGTCGCGCACTCCTCATGGGTGCGTTGACTGCGGCAGGGGCGGCACCTGCGCTTGCGCAGGAAAACCTGGGTGAAATCGTCGTCACGGGCTCGCGCATCCGAAGCGCAAACCTCGAGTCGACTTCACCCGTCACGCAGGTCACCGCGGCGGATGTCGTGACGCAGGGCGTCACCCGCGTCGAAGACCTCGTCAACCAGTTGCCGCAGGCTTTTGCGGCGCAAAACGTCACGGTATCGAACGGCGCCACCGGTACGGCGACCCTGAACCTTCGCGGTCTCGGGTCTCCCCGCACCCTGGTCCTGATCGACGGCCGCCGCATGCCCTATGGCGGTGTGACCTCCGCGTCCGCGGCGCCGGATATCAACCAGATTCCGACGTCGATGATCGAGCGGGTCGACATCCTCACGGGCGGCGCGTCGGCGGTCTACGGCTCGGATGCCGTGGCCGGCGTCGTCAACTTCGTGATGAAGAAGGACTTCGAGGGCGTGGAAGTCAGCAGCCAGTACAACTTTTACTGGCATGAGAACGACTACGGCGGGCCCGGCGAGGTCAA
>DATBSX010000345.1:0-11439 GCA_036559565.1 Steroidobacteraceae bacterium
AAGGCGGTCTCCGGCGGCGGCGGTCGCGGGATGCGTCGCGTGGAGCGCTCGGAGGACGTCGCCGACGCCTTCGCGGAGGCGAGCGCGGAGGCGCTCAGCGCCTTCAACGACGGCTCGATGTACCTGGAGAAGCTCGTGACCGAGGGCCGGCACGTCGAGTTCCAGGTCCTGGGCGACCGGCACGGCCACGTCGTCCACCTCGGCGAGCGCGAGTGCTCGGTGCAGCGTCGCCACCAGAAGCTGCTGGAGGAGAGCCCCTCGCAGGCGCTCTCGTCCGAGCTGCGCGAGGCCATGGGCACCGCCGCGGTGGCGCTGTGCAAGCAGGCCGGCTACGTGAACGCCGGCACGGTGGAGTTCCTGGTGGACCGCCACCGGAACTTCTACTTCATGGAGGTGAACACGCGCGTGCAGGTCGAGCACCCGGTCACCGAGCTCGTGACGGGCGTCGACATCGTCAAGATGCAGCTGCGCATCGCCGCCGGCGAGCCGTTGCCCTTCAAGCAGGAGGACATCGTGCTGCGCGGCTGGTCGATGGAATGCCGCATCAATGCCGAGGACCCGAAGTCATTTGCGCCCTCGCCCGGCCCCGTGCGCCTCTGGCACGCGCCAGGCGGACCGGGGATACGCGTCGACAGCCATCTCTACTCCGGCTATTCCGTGCCGCCTTTCTATGACTCGCTGATAGCGAAGCTCATCTCCTACGGCGAGACGCGCGACACCGCGATCGCACGGATGCGGAACGCCCTCTCCGAAATGGTGGTCGAGGGCATCAAGACGAATGCTCCGCTGCACCAGGAAATCTTCGGCCACTCCGCCTTCCGCCAAGGCGGGCTCGACATCCACTACCTCGAGCGCCGCCTCGGCCTGAAGTAGGCCGATGCCTTTCCACCAGCTCGTCATCGAGCTTCCCGGCGCGGAACTCGAGCGCATCGAGGACGCCTGCGTCCGCCTCGGCGCCATTGCGGTATCGCTGTTCGACGCGGGCGATGAGCCGCTGCTTGAGCCCGGGCCCGGCGAGACGCCGCTCTGGCATTCCGTGCGCCTGCGTGCGCTGTTCACCGAGTCGGTGGATCCGGATCTCACGGCCGCGACGATCGCGGCCGTGCTCGGGCTCGCGCCCGCCTGCATTGCCGTCGAGCATGTCGAGGATCGCGTCTGGGAGCGTGAATGGCTCAAGGACTTCCGGCCGATGCGGTTCGGCCGGCGGCTCTGCGTCGTGCCTGCCGGCCAGCAGCCCGAAGGCCCTGCAGCCGCACTCCTCGAGCTCGACCCGGGACTGGCCTTCGGCACGGGCACGCATGCAACGACCGCACTCTGCCTCGAGTGGCTCGATGCGCACGTGCAGGGCGGCGAGCGCGTGCTCGACTACGGCAGCGGCTCCGGCATCCTCGCCCTTGCCGCGCTCAAGCTCGGCGCCGCTGCCGCCGTCGCCTTCGACATCGATCCGCAGGCGCTCGTCGCGACGCGGGAGAACGCCGCCAAGAACGGCCTTGGTGGAAAGATCACCGTCGCCGAGCACGCCGGGCGCATCGCCGGCCCTTTCGACATCGTGCTCGCGAACATCCTCGCGGGCCCGCTCGTCGAACTCGCGCCGCGCCTTGCGCCGATGGCTCGCACGGGCGGCGACCTCGTGCTCGCCGGCCTGCTCGACCGGCAGGCGGCCGAGGTAGCGCAGGCCTATCGGCCGTGGTTTGATATCGGCCCGGCGGCGGAGCGCGAGGGCTGGACCCTGCTCGCAGGCCGACGCCACGCGGAGTAGGCGTGTACACCCAGTGCCCTGATTGCGCAACGATCTTTCGCGTCACCGCCGAAGCGCTGCGCTTCGCGCAGGGCGACGTGCGTTGCGGCGTCTGCGCGACGAGCTTCAATGCACTCGAGAACCTGAGCGAACAACCATTCCGGGCGGCGCCGGCGAGCGATACGCCTTCGCCCGACGATTCGATGACGGTCGAAGAGCTGCCGGGCAACGAGAACATCGAGTTGTCCGCGCCCGTCGAACTCGCCGCCGTGCCCGACCTGTCGCCCGCCGAGCCTGCCGAAGCCAGGCCGGACGAAGAGCCCGACGACGAAGCGCGCGCCATGGAGTTTCACGGCAGCGCTGCCGACCTCGATCGCCTGTTCGTTGTCGAGGATGCCGCGCTCCAGCGCTTCGAACCGGCGGAGGTTGCCGCCGACCCGGATAACGCCGAACCCGTACACGACCTCGACAGCACCGACGAACATCCGATCCTCGTGCTCGACGAGCGCGACGAGGAAGTCGAAGAGGAAGGCGAGTCGATCGTGCTCGAGACACTCGCGCCGATCGAGGCACCGCTGCCCGCGATCCCGCCCGCGCCCGCGACCGCGCCCGCGCCCGCGGCGGCGAACCTGACTGCTCCCCGCATTCTGATTCCCGACGAGATGCGGCGCCGCCTCGCGGAAGAAGCCGCGGCACGCGAAGCCGCGGCGCGGGAGTTCGAGCCGGTGGATGCGTCGGACGGATTCCTGTCGCAGCGCTGGCCCTGGGTCGCGGGCGTGGCCGCGCTCGCCCTGCTCTTCGTGCTACAGGTGCTCCACAGCGAGCGCAACGACCTGGTGCGCAACCCGACCTGGGGCGCCGCGGTCGCGCGCACCTACGCCTTCCTCGGACTGTCAGTGCTCGCACCCACGGATCTCTCGGCTTACGAATTGCGCCAGCTCGGCGCCGCCAGCGACCCGACCGAGGCAAACCGCCTGATGCTGCGCGCCAGCATCGTCAACCGCGCGTCCTACGCTCAGCCCTTCCCGTTCCTGCGGCTGTCCTTGCAGGACCGGTTCGGCGGCACGCTCGGCACACTCGACGTCGCGCCCGCAGACTACCTCCCGGGCGCGGGCGGCACGGGTCTCCTGGAGCCGGGCCAGCGAGCCGATGCCTTGATCCGCATCGTCGATCCCGGCGCCGAAGCCGTCGGTTTCGAGCTCGACGTCTGCCTCCCCGCCCAAGGCGGCGTGCGCTGCGCAAACGCGCTCAAGACCGCGCAGCAATGAAAATCGGCCCCTACGAGATTGCGGCGCCGCTGGCGCTCGCGCCGATGGCGGGCGTCACGGACCTGCCGTTTCGCAAGCTCTGCCGGAGCATGGGCGCGGGCATCGCGGCCTCCGAGATGGTGACGTCCGACGTGCGCCTCTGGAACACGTCCAAGTCGCGCCACCGACTCGACCACCGCGACGAGCCCGAGCCGCGCATCGTTCAGATCGCGGGCTACGACCCCGACATGATGTCCGAGGCCGCGCGCATGAACGTCGAGCTCGGCGCCCAGGTCATCGACATCAACTTCGGATGCCCCGCCAAGAAAGTCTGCAATCGCGCCGCGGGCTCCGCGCTCATGCGCGACGAGACGCTGGTTGGCCGGATCCTCGGCGCCGTCGTCGCGGCCGCCGGCGTGCCGGTCACGCTCAAGATGCGGACCGGATGGGACCGGGACAATCGGAATGCCGTGGGAATCGCGCGCATCGCCGAAGGCGAAGGCATCGCGGGCCTCGCCGTGCATGGCCGCACCCGTGCCGACTTTTTTGCGGGCGAGGCTGAATACGAAACGGTCGCGGCCGTCAAGCAGGCCGTGCGCCTGCCGGTCTTCGTGAATGGCGACATCGATTGTGCCGCCAAGGCCTTGAAGGCGCTGGAAACGAGCGGCGCCGACGGCGTGATGATCGGGCGCGCGGCGCAAGGCCGGCCCTGGATCTTCCGGGATATTCGCGCGGGACTCGCCGGAAAAATCTCCGCGCCGGCTTCGCTCGAAGAGGTCCGTGGTATCATGCTGTCGCACCTCGAGGCCCTTTACTCGTTCTACGGCGAGATGAAAGGGGTCCGCGTGGCGCGCAAGCATCTCGGTTGGTATTGCCGTCTCCACCCGGAGGTCGGACACTTGCCAGCCGGGCTGTTGACGACGGAATGCGCGAAGGAGCAGTTGGGGCTCACCCGCGAATTCCTGTCAGGACTGATCGGCAGCAATGCACGGGCGGCCTGACCGACAAAGACGGGGAAATCGGGGACCAGTTGGCAATGACCGCGAAGCAAAGGGCGCTCACAACGCGCCGCCCGCACCTTTACCGTCCCGTCAACGGACACTCCCGCGACATCCCGCTGCGCGACCACACTGAGCAGGCCCTCAGCACCTACTTCGACAGCCTGAATGGCCATCGCCCGGGCCGCCTGTACGATCTCGTGATGCGCGAGGTCGAGCTGCCGCTGTTCCAGGCCGTGATGGACTACGCGGATGGCAACCAGAGCCGCGCGGCGACGATCCTCGGCATCAACCGCGGCACCCTGCGCAAGAAGCTGCGCGAGTACGGCCTGGCCTCCTGAGCCGATGGCGAGGCCTGGCGTCCGGCGGGCGTTGCTCTCCGTTTCCGACAAGACCGGCATCGTCGAACTCGCGCGTGAGCTGCACGCGTCCGGTGTCGAGCTGATCTCGACAGGCGGGACCGCCCGCGCCATTGCGGCGGCGGGCCTGCCAGTCACCGAAGTCGCCGAGCTCACGGGATTCCCGGAAATCATGGACGGGCGCGTGAAGACGCTGCACCCGAAGGTGCATGGCGCCCTCCTCGGCCGGGCCGGCACGGACGACGCCGTGATGCGCGAGCAGGGCATCGCCCCCATCGATCTGCTCGTCATCAATCTCTACCCGTTTGCGCAGACGATCGCCAAGCCCGGTTGCCGTTACGAGGATGCGATCGAGAACATCGACGTCGGCGGTCCGGCGATGCTGCGCGCCGCCGCCAAGAACCACGAACGCGTGACGGTGCTCGTGGACCCGGCGGACTACGCGGGAACGCTAGCGGAACTTCGCGCCGGTGACGTTTCCGGGGCGACGCGACGGCGCCTCGCTGCAAAGACATTTGGACACACGGCCCATTACGACGCCCTCGTGGCCGGCTGGCTCCGTCGCCAGCAGGGCGATGCGTCGCTCCCGGATGCGTTTGCGGCCGGCTTTCGGAAGCTCCAGGACCTGCGCTACGGCGAAAATCCGCACCAGTCCGCGGCGTTCTATGCCGATCCGCTCGCAGCCGGGGCATCCATCGCGACGGCGCGACAACTCCGGGGCAAGGAGCTCTCCTACAACAACATCGCGGATGCCGATACGGCGCTCGAATGCGTGCGCCAGTTCGAGGCGGCCGCCTGCGTGATCGTGAAGCACGCGAATCCCTGCGGCGCGGCCAACGCCTCGACCATCGAAGAGGCCTATCTGCGGGCGTACGAAGGGGACATGACATCCGCTTTCGGCGGCATCATCGCTTTCAATCGCCCGCTCGACGCGGCGACCGCCGCCGCCATCCTCGGGCGCCAGTTCGTCGAGGTGATCGTAGCGCCCGCATTCGCGCCCGGCGCAATCGCGACGCTCGCAGCGAAGGAGAACATCCGGCTGCTGGAGACTGGTCCGCTCGATCGCGCGACGCCCGCCGCGGTCGAGCTGAGGTCGGTCGCCGGCGGCCTGCTGGTGCAGACCCGCGATGACGGCGTCATTGACGCGAAGATGCTCAAGCATGTGACACGCCGCGTGCCCGACGCGGCCGAGCTTGCGGACCTGCTCTTTGCCTGGCGGGTCTGCAAGTACGTCAAGTCGAACGCGATCGTGTTTGCATCCGGCGGCCGGACCATCGGAATCGGCGCGGGCCAGTCGAGCCGTGTCGTCTCGACGCGCATCGCCGCGATGAAGGCGGCCGATGCAAAGCTCGACGTCAGCGGCAGTGTGATGGCCTCCGACGCCTTCTTCCCGTTCCGCGACGGCCTCGACTCCGCTGCGGAGCTTGGCATCCGCGCCGTGATACAGCCCGGCGGCTCCCTGCGTGACGCCGAGATCATCGCCGCCGCGGACGAGCGCGGCATCGCGATGGTATTTACCGGCATGCGGCATTTCCGCCATTGACTGGCATGAAAGTCCTCGTCGTGGGCGGCGGCGGGCGCGAACACGCGCTCGCCTGGAAGCTCGCCCAGTCGCCGCGCGTCGCTGAAGTCCTCGTCGCGCCCGGCAACGCGGGCACGGCTCGCGAACCGAAGTGCCGCAACGTTGCCATCGCCGCCACGGATATCGCCGCGCTGGTCAGCCTCGCCCGCGCCGAGGACGTCGGCCTCACGGTCATCGGGCCGGAAGGGCCGCTCGTCGCCGGCATCGTGGACGCTTTCGAAGCGGCGGCCCTGCCCTGTTTCGGTCCGCGCAAGCTCGCGGCGCGCCTCGAGGGCAGCAAGCAGTTCACCAAGGAATTCCTGGTGCGCCACGGGATTCCCACGGCGGGTTATGCGGCGTTTACGCAGGCGACCTTTGATCCGGCGATGATCCGCCGCCAGCGCCCGCCGATCGTGGTGAAAGCAGACGGACTCGCGGCCGGCAAGGGCGTCATCATCGCCGCCAGCGCCGACGAGGCGATCCGCGCCGCCGAAGGGATGTTCGCCGGCGACTTCGGCGAGGCGGGCCGCGTCGTCGTCGTCGAGGAATTCCTCGAGGGCGAGGAAGCGAGCTTCATCGTCATGGCGGACGGCGCGCACGTGCTGCCGCTCGCCACGTCGCAGGACCACAAGCGGCTCAAGGACGGCGACGCCGGGCCCAACACCGGGGGCATGGGCGCCTACTCTCCCGCGCCCGTTGTAACACCGGCGCTGCACGCGCGGATCATGCGCGAGGTGATCACGCCGACGCTGCGCGGGCTTGCCGCCGAAGGCATGCCGTACACCGGCTTCCTGTACGCCGGGATCATGATCGCAAAGGACGGCACGCCGAACGTGCTCGAGTTCAACTGCCGCTTCGGCGATCCCGAGACGCAGCCCGTGCTCTCGCGTCTCACGAGCGACCTCGTGCCGCTGCTCCAGGCCGCGCTCGCCGGGCGCCTGCATGAGGTGCAGGCCGATTGGGACCCGCGCGCTGCGCTCGGTGTCGTGCTCGCGGCGGGAGGCTATCCCGACGATCCGCGCACGGGCGATGCGATCACGGGCCTCGAGGACGCCGCGTCACTGCCAGGCAAGGTCTTCCACGCGGCGACGCGTGCCGATGGCGAACGCATCCTGACCGCGGGCGGACGCGTGCTCTGCGCGGTCGGCCTCGGTGACGGCGTCGCCGCGGCGCAACGGGCCGCCTACGCCCTCGTCGACCGGATCCGATGGGACGGCATGCAGTGCCGCCGCGATATTGGCTGGCGGGCCCTGTGAGCAAGATTCACCTCCGCCGCGAACACGATCTCACGCCCGAGGCGGCACGCAGGAAAGTCGAGCGCGTCGCCGACGTGCTGTCGAAGCGCTTCGACGCAACCTGCGAGTGGAAGGGCGATGTGCTGACGATCACGCATCCAACCGTGCGCGGCACGGTCACGCTCGGCAAGCACGACGTCGTCGTCGCGGCCAAGCTGGGCGTCATGCTCTCGATGTTCCGCGGGCGCATCGACGAGGAGCTCGAGCGAGTCCTCGACCGCGAGTTTCCCAAGTCGAATGCCTAGTTCCTGGTGCGGCGCCGGCTGACAGACCCGGCGCCAGGCCGTCCGGGATCCTGAACCCAGCCATGCGCACGCATTACAGGCCCTTACTTGCAGTGGTTGCCGCGTTTGCGCTCGGCAGCTGCGGAAGCGCGGCAAAGCTCGAGGTCGAGAACGGCACCGGGCCCGATCCGGTGCTCCCGCCTCCCGTCAAGTCGATCATGCCGACCGTGAAGATCGCGCCCGCCGTGGGCTGGCCCGACGGCGGCATGCCGGTCGCGGCGGACGGCACGCGGGTCGTCGCCTTCGCGGACAAGCTCGACCACCCGCGCTGGCTCTACGTGCTGCCGAACGGCGATGTCCTCGTAGCGGAAACGGCCGCACCCGAGCGCCCGGAGGATGGCAAGGGCATCAAGGGCTTCTTCATGAAGAAGGCGATGAAGCGCGCGGGCTCCGCGGTTCCGACCGCGAATCGCATCTCGCTGTTGCGCGACAGCGATGGCGACGGCCGCGCGGACCTGCGCTCCACGTTCCTCTCGAACCTCAATTCCCCCTTCGGCATCGACCTGGTCGGCGGCACGCTCTACGTCGCGAACACCGATGCGCTGATGCGGTTCCCGTACCGGGACGGCGACACCGCGATAACGGCCGCCGGCGCCAAGGTCGCCGACCTGCCGGGCGGCGCGATCAACCACCACTGGACCAAGAATGTCATCGCGAGCCGCGACGGATCGCGGCTCTACGTGACAGTCGGATCGAACAGCAACGTGGCCGAGAACGGCATCGAACAGGAAGTCGACCGCGCGGCGATCCTCGAGATCGATGCAAAGTCGGGTGCGCGCCGGGTCTACGCCTCGGGGCTGCGCAACCCCAACGGGCTCGTGTGGGAGCCGGTGACCGGCAAGCTGTGGACGGTTGTCAACGAGCGCGATGAGCTCGGCAGCGATCTCGTGCCGGACTACCTGACGTCGGTGCAGCAAGGTGGCTTCTACGGCTGGCCGTACAGCTATTACGGGCAGATCGTCGACGCGCGCGTCCAACCGCCGCGTCCAGACCTTGTCGCGAAGGCGATCAAGCCCGACTACGCGCTCGGTCCGCACACGGCGTCGCTCGGCCTCGCCCTTTCGACGAATGCGCGATTGCCGGAACGGTTCCGGACCGGCATGTTCATCGGGCAGCACGGTTCGTGGAATCGTGCACCGCGTTCCGGCTACAAGGTGATCTTCGTGCCGTTCGGCGGCGGCAAGCCTTCGGGCATGCCGATCGACGTACTGACGGGTTTCGTCGATGGCGAGGGCCGTGCGAAAGGCCGCCCGGTCGGCGTCGTGGTTGACCGGCAGGGCGGCCTGCTCGTCGCCGATGACGTCGGCAACGTCATCTGGCGGGTCTCTGCAGGGCCGGGCAGCTAGCAAAACATCCCCCGATCCGCGTCGGCTATAGTCCCGATCCGGGGAGGGACCATGAAAAAAGCACTCAGGATCCTGGGCTGGTTGCTGCTCGGGATCGTCGGTCTTGCCATCGTCGCCTACGGCATCGCGTGGGGCATCGCGAAATCCCGGTACGAGAAGCAATGGGTCGCCCATACGGCGGATTTCCCGATCCCGTTTCCGTTGAGCGATGCCGAGCTCGCGGCGCTCCGTGATGAGCGCATCGCGGGCGGCGCATCCGCGGAAGATCCGCTCGCTGGGATGGATCTCCAGGCAATTGCGCTCTCACGCGCCATCGAACGCGGCGAGAAGATCGTTGCAAGCCGCACGGGTTGCAGCGGTTGCCATCGCAAGGACTTCGGCGGCGCGACGCTCGTCGAGTCACCGCTCCTGGGCCGCTGGGCGGCGCCCAACCTGACGATGGGCAAGGGCAGCGTCACCTTGACCTACACCGCTTCGGACTGGGATCACGCGGTGCGCCACGGACTGCGGCAGAACGGCCGCACCTCGAGCATGCCTGCGGTCGAGTTCATCAATCTCTCGGATCGGGAACTGTCGGACATCGTCGCCTTTATCCGTAGCAAGCCTCCGGTGGACCGGCAGATGGGCACGATGCGATACGGTCCCGTCTTCGCGTTCGTCTTCGCGGCCGCGCCGGACTACGTGGTGGCATTCAGCGTGGACCACCAGAAAGGACATGCGAGAGAACCCCCGCAGACCGCGCCGACGGCGCAGTTCGGCGAGCATCTCGTTCAGGTCTGCCGCGGCTGCCACGGACCGGGCCTGTCGGGCGGAAAGATCCAGGGCGACCCGGAGATGCCGATCGTCGCGAACCTGACCCCGCATGAAACGGGCCTGAAAGACTGGACCGAGACCGACTTCATCCGCGCGCTGCGCGAAGGCAAGCGCAAGGACGGCACCGCGATCTCCGAATACATGCCGTGGAAGGCCTACGGCCAGATGAGCGACGACGAGCTGAAGGCGATCTACGCGTACCTGCGGACGGTGCCGCCGAAACCGAAAGGCAATCGCTGAGCGACCTTCAGGCGAGAGAGTCGATCGCCTTGCGCATCGCCGCGATGTGCTCGGGCGTGCTGCCGCAGCAGCCGCCGATGATGTTCACGCCGAGCGCTGCCACGTGCCTCGCGTATTCCGCCATGATCTCCGGCGTGCCGCCGTAGGTGATCCGGTCGTCCTTCCAGCGCGGCATGCCTGCGTTGGACTTGGCCATGAGCTTGACGCCGGCGGGCCGCGCCTTCGCCATTTCCGACATGACGCGCTCGATCTCCGCGGGGCCATTGCCGCAGTTGGCACCGATGACCTGGACGCCCCAGCCGCTTATCGTCTCGACGGCCTTGGCGGGCTTGATGCCCATCATCGTGTGGAAGTTCGTGTCGAAGCTCATCGTGACGGCGATCGGCAGCCCGGCCTCGCGTGCGCCTTCGATGGCGGCATGCACTTCCTCGAGCGCGCTCATGGTCTCGATCAGCGCGAAATCGACGCCGCCCGCCGCAAGCGCCTTCGCCTGCTCGGCAAATGAAGCCTTCGCTCCTTCTGCCGTCAGGAGGCCGAGCGGCTCCATCAACTCGCCCGTCGGGCCCATCGATCCGGCGACGAGCCGCTCGCCTGCGGCTTCGCGCGCAAGCCGCGCGCCGGCTTCGTTGAGCTCCGCGACGCGGTCCGCGAGGCCGTCGAGCGCGAGGCGATTGCGCGTGCCGCCGAAGGTGTTGGTCGAGATGAAATCGCTGCCCGCCTCGACATAGCCGCGATGGATGGCAGACACGACCTCGGGGCGCTCGGCATTCCAGCGCTCCGGCGCGCCGTCCGTCAGCTTGGCGAGGTGCAGCATCGTGCCCATGGCGCCGTCGCCGAGGATCACCTTCCGCAGTTCGAGCAGCTCAGCCAGCCTGTCCACGCGATTTCCTGTGGAGATCCACCGCCCGCCAAAGGTACCACGAGGCCGTCGTGCGATAAGGCGCCCAGCGTTCGCCGAACTTCGCGAGCAGCCTGGGCTTCGGCAGCGTGCGCTTGCCGTAGGCGATCTTGTAGCCCAGCCGGATGCCGTAGTCGTCGACCGGCAGCACGTCTGGCCGTCCGAGCGTGAACATGAGGAACATCTCGACGGTCCAGCGGCCGACGCCGCGCGCTTCGACGAGGCGCTCGATGATGGTTTCGTTCTTCATGCGCGCGAGCGCCCTGCGCGGCGGAATCGTGCCGTCGAGCGTGCGGGCCGCGATGTCCTTGAGGGAGGCCGCCTTGGCGCGGGAGAAGCCGCAACCCCGCAGCGCATGGTCCGGCGTCTCCACGAGCCGCGCGGGTTCGGGACAGCAGTCCGCGCCGTAGAGCGCGTAGAACCGCCCGAGGATCGTCTTGGCGGCCTTGCCGGTGAGCTGCTGGTGCGCGACCGCCTGGACCAGCGCCTCGTAAGGGCCGACCCCGCGTTCGGGAATCGGCGAATACGGGCCTGCCTGGCGGATGAGCTGCGCCATCACCGGATCGGACCGGCGAAGGAAGCGCAGCGCTTCCGTCATCCGCGCTTCATGGAATCGAAGAACTCGGCGTTGGTCTTCGTGTCCTTCATCTTGTCGATCAG
>DATBSX010000346.1:0-1978 GCA_036559565.1 Steroidobacteraceae bacterium
GTCTCCGTCCTTGAGCGTGTTGGGCGCGCCGACGATCACCACGTCGTTCGCCGATACGCCCGCCTGCACCTCACGGCTGTCGCCGAGCGTCCCAGCAAGCGAAACCGCGCGCCGTTCGGCGTGCCCGTCGCGCAGCAGGAACACCACGTCCTTGCCGTCATCCTGCCGAATCGACGCGCTCGGGACCAGTACGCCGCGCGGCAGCGCGGCCGCAGGGCCGGCCGCGGGCTTGGACTCGAGGAAGGCGACGCGCACGCCCATCTCAGGCACGATCCGCGGGTCCTTGGTTCCGAGCGCGATGCGGACCTTCACGGTCGCCTTGGAGCGGTCCGCGGTCGGGACGATGGCGATGACATTTGCCGGAATGCGCCAGTCCGGATAAGCGTTCAGGACCGCCTCGACCCTCTGCTCGGGCTGCACGCGGTTGATGTAGGCCTCGCTGACATCCACCTGGATCTCGAGCGAATCCATGTCGACGATCGTGCCGATACCCGTGCGGATCGAACCGCCGCCCGCCGAGATCGGCGAGATCATCTCGCCCGGCTGTGCGGCCTTCACCGTCACGACCCCGGTGAATGGCGCCCGTACGATCGTATTGTCGAGCTGTACCTGCGCGGCTTTCAGGGACTCGTCGGCGACGCGTACGGCGCTCTTCTGGCTCGATGCCCAGGCCTGCAAGGCCTCGTTCTGCGAGCGCGCGGTATCGAGCGCGGCGACGCTGATGAGCTTCTTGTCTGCGAGTTCCTGCGCCCTGACGAACTCGCGATGGGCATTCGCGCTCTCGGCGTCGGCCTGGGCCTGCTGTGCATGGGCGGCGGCAACCTGGGCCCGGCGGAGGTCCACTTCGACGCGCGCCTCGGAATCGTCGAGGGTCGCGAGGATCTCGCCGGCGGCCACATGCTGGCCTTCCTCGATGCGAACCTCGCGCACCTTGCCGGTAATCTTGGCGGAAACTGTCGCCTGCCGGCGCGCCGTCACGTAGCCGGTCGCATCGAGCACGGAGGTGCCCGTGCTGGTTGCTGGCATGGAGCGCGCGGTCGCAACCTTGACCTCGATCGGCTTTTCGCGGCTGAAGAACCAGGCCGCGAACAGGCCCGCCAAGACGACCGCGGCGCCTATGGCGAGCCACAGGCGCAGGTGCGAC
Organism: Steroidobacteraceae bacterium; assembly: GCA_036559565.1. Classification (GTDB taxonomy): domain Bacteria; phylum Pseudomonadota; class Gammaproteobacteria; order Steroidobacterales; family Steroidobacteraceae; genus SCUD01. The sequence continues at coordinate 1,145 of DATBSX010000346.1, forward strand.
GACGATCCGTCCGCAGGCGCATCACGGTCGATGCGCAGTTCCTTGAGCAGTTCTGATTTGTCCACGCGTTCTGGTCGGTCTGGATCCCGGGGCCGCGCAGTGTGCCACAGACCGGCTTCAGTCCGCGCGCCAGCGGAATCCAGCAGCGGCAATGCCCAGAAACAGCAGCGTCATGGCGGCCAGCCAGCCAAGCTGCGGCCAGACGCTTGCGAGTCCGGCGCCGTCCAGCATTACGGCGCGAGCGGCATCCAGCATCTGCGTCAGCGGGAGCGCCTTGGCCGCCTGCTGAAGCCAGTTGGGCGCGCCTTCCAGCGAGAACCAGACGCCCGAGAGCAGCATCATCGGCCAGGACGCGAGGTTGATCGCACCGTTTGCGAGTTCCTCGCTCGCAAAGCGGGCGGCCATCATGAAGCCGAAGGCGATCATGGAAAGGGCGCCGAGGATCGCGATGAGCAGCAGGAGCAGGACGCTACCCTCGTTCCGGAACGGGATAGTGAGCGCGAGGACGCCATAGATCATCGCGGTGACGCTGACCGTCAGCAGGAGGCGCGAGAGGACCTGCGCGGCGCCGAATTCGAACGCCGTCAGCGGCGTCGCCGACAGGCGCCGCAGGAAGCCGCTCTTCCGGTATCGCACGACGACATAGCCGACGCCGAAGAGGCAGCTGAACATCATGTTCATGCCGAGGATGCCGGGCAGCAGCCAGTCCACGTAACGCACGGCTGCGCCGCTCACGGGCTGGCGCATCGCAACGCCTCCCGCGGTTTCGAGCAGGAGTTTTTCGACGAGGTAGCCTTTCGGGGAATCCTCGTTGATCCAGTAGCGCGGCGCGGC